>CAZRLI010000006.1:0-24553 GCA_964600535.1 uncultured Steroidobacteraceae bacterium
ATCGACGACATCATCGACGACATCGACCAGGCACTCGCGCAGGCGTAGGCGCCGGGCTATGATCGGGCGGTCATGCTGACCGCAGCCCAGTGCCGCGCGGCACGCGCGCTCCTCGATGCATCGGTCGACGCGCTCGCCAGGGCGAGTGCGGTCGATGCGCAGGCCATCCGCTCGTTCGAGCAGATGGTGCACGAGGCGGATGAAGATGTGCAGCGTCGGCTCCGCCGCGCTCTCGAGCAGGCCGGCGTCGAGTTCATCGCGGAGAATGGCGGCGGCGCCGGCGTGCGCTACAAGTACAACCGCAGGGATGCGCGCGCGATCCGGCGCTGGGAAGCGGAAGGCGGCACGACGGAGCGGGGCGGCTGAGCACCGCCGGCGACACCGCCCGGTGGCGGGGATGGCGGGGCGGCCGCTTCGGCGGCCTGGGGCTCGCGCAGCTCGCGTGCCTCGCGATCCGGGCGGGCGCCTGCCTGGCGGCCGCGCCGGACGCACCGGCCACGGCGCTCGAGCGCGAGCTCGGCGCCGAGGTCGCGCGCTATGTCGCGGCAGACGTGCTGTCCTTCCCTGCGCCCTGCCAGGTGCTGTTCGTCGGTTCGTCGAGCATCCGCCTGTGGAGCACGCTGTCACAGGACATGGCGCCGTTGCCGGTGATCAACCGCGGCTTCGGCGGCTCGCACATCGAGTACGTCAACCGCTGGTTCGAACCGCTGGTGGCCGCCTATCGGCCCAGCGTGATCGTCTTCTACGCGGGCGAGAACGACATCGACGCGGGCAAGCCGGTGCAACGCGTGCTCGCGGACTTCGCTGCCTTCATGAAGCTCAAGGTGGCGGCGCTGGGGGAGGTCCCGGTCTACTTCATTTCCTTGAAGCCTTCGAAGCTGCGCGCAGCGCAGCTCGGGCTCCAGCGCGAGGTCAACGCCGCCGTGCGGGCGCTCGCCGGCGAGCGTGGCGACCTGCATTTCATCGATGTCGCGACGGCCATGCTGGAGGACGGCCGGCCCAGGGACCTGTTCGCGGCGGACAATCTGCACATGACGCGCGCTGGCTACGCGATCTGGACGCGGCAGCTGCGCGCGGCGCTCCTGCCGCACGCGCAGTCCGATGCCTCGCGCTGCATCAGGCCGGCAGCTGCCAACCGATGACGTGATAGCAGGCGAGCACGCCCGCGAGCACCAGGCCCGAGACGCCGACTGATACCAGGGGCCGGCGCGCGCGCGCGCGGCCGTTCGCACCGCGCATTGCCAGGCCGAGTGTCACGATCGCGAGTGCCGGCAACAGGTTGGCCACGACGACGAACAACTCGAGCGGTCGCTGGTTGCCGCCGAACAGCTCGGGCAGCATGCCGCTGCCGCCGGCGAGGCCCCGGTACGCCATGATGGGCAGGGCGGCGGCGAGCAGCACGGTGGCGACGGCGCTGAGGCGTGCCGCGCCGCGTGCGCGCGCCATCGCGAGGCCGCCGCCGACCAGGCACGCGAGGAGCGCAGCGAGGAACACGTACGCGTGAAAGCGTGGATGCATGAACCACGGGATGCGCGTCGAAGTGTAGATGCCGAGGTCCGGCACCATGACCGGTGCGCCGACCCGCGCATCGTCACGGACCACCGCCTGGCTGCGGGCGGGCGCGTCCAGCACGAACACGCCGGCGGGTGCCCCCGGCCGCCACGGACCGCTGGCCGCGATGTCGAGCCCGCCTTCGCCAGCCTTGATCCGTGCAACGCCGCCGCCGATGAACACCAGGTCGACGACCGATTCGGCGGTCGTGAAGACGCGGCGGTCGGGGCGGTACCAGCCCGCGAGCGAATCGCCGATGATGCCGGCGGTGGGTGGCGGGAGCGGCCGATGTTCGCCGAGGAAGCGCGTCAGGAACGACCTCGCGTACGGGAGTCCCGATACCACGGCCGGCGAGGCGGCGGGCTCGCTCCATGGCATGAGCAGCGTGCGAAGCGCTGCGCCCGCGCCGGGCACCGGGCCTTCGCTCATCACGCTGACGAACACGCCCGCATCGAGCGAGGGTATGAGTGTCATCCAGCTGTGGAAGCCTTCCCAGTTGCCGCCATGCGCGAGGGTCTCGACGCCAGCCCAGTCTTCAGTGAAGAACACCATGCCGATGCCGGTCGATTCGGGTGAATTGCCGGCGCGGCGGGTGTGCAGGGCGGCGAGGGCGCGTTCGGACAGGACGGGTGAGGCCGCGCCGCCCATGGCGCGCGCGCGCAGCTGCGCCATCATGTAGCGCGCCATGTCGTGCGCCGTGGTGACGATCGAGCCCGCGGCCGCGTAGGAAGGATTGATTGCCGAAAAGGTCAGCGGCCGGAAGGATCCGTCGGGCAGGATCACTGCCGGACGGCCGATCCCCGCGGGCTCCCGGGTATCGACGAGCAGCCGCGTGTGCGCCATGCCCAGCGGCTCGAAGAGGCGCTCCCGCATCACCTTGTCGATGGGCTGGCCGGTGATGTCTTCGACGACCCTGCCGAGCACGGCGATGCCGAAATTCGAGTACTCGACGCGCGCGCCCGCCGGGCGCACGTATGCGGGGCGCAGGCGGTCGAAATCGCGCGCGGCGAGCCGCGCGGGCACGGGGCGCAGCGCACCGATCGCGTACGCGCGGTCCTCGAAGCCCGCCGTGTGCGTCAGCAGGTGGTGCAGCGTGATGTCCACGCCCGCGTTGGCGGGCAGCGCGTAGTCCTTGAGGTAGCGGTTGGCCGGATCGTCGAGCGAGTGGATCCGCCCTTCGTCCAGCAACTGGGCGAGCAGCGAGGCCGTGAAGGTCTTGGTGATCGAACCGATCCTGAAGAGGGTGGCCGCCGGATCGACGCCGCCCGGCTGCGACTGGTCGGCGCGCCCGTAGCCCCGCGAGAACAGGACCTCGCCGTCACGCACGACACTCACCGCCAGCCCGGAGAATGCCTTGCGCGCCAGTGCCGGCGGGAAGGTATCCGCGGCCCAGGCGGTGACCGACGCCGCATCGAGCGCGGGTGGCCCGGGGGGCGGTGGGGGCTCGGCGGCGAGGGGCATGCCGGCAAGGGCGGCGGCGGCGGCGAGTGCCCATCGCAAGGGGCGGCTATGGCATGTATTGCGCATTTTCGGTATTTTCGTCTTGGGCAAAGATTCTCTATACAGGAAATAACCGGTGGCTGTCATGTCGAGGCATGCGAGGAACAGGCCATGAGCCGGGGCGTGGCCCATGCCGGGGCCGCGGCCGCCAGGGCGCAGGACGAGGCGCACCCGGCGATCGGCGCCCGCATCCGCCAGCTGCGCCGTGCGCGCCGCTGGACCCTGAAGCAGTTGAGCGAGGCTGCGCAAATCCCGCTGTCGACCCTGTCCAAGGTCGAGACGGGCCTGGTCTCCCTCAACATCGAGAAGCTGCTCAAGGTCTGCGCGGCGCTCGACGTGGATGTCATGCAGCTGGTCACCCCGGGCGAAGGTCCGGCGACGCCGGCCGCGTCATCGCCGGACCCGGTGGTGACCGGCCGGCGCAGCATCACGCGCCTCGGCGGGGCGCGCCGCGTCGAGACGGACCGCACGGTCTACGAGCATCATGCGATTGACTTCCTGCATCGCAAGCTCTTGCCCGCCGTGCTCGAAGTGAAGGCGGGCCACACGCCCGAACTGCTGCGCCACCAGGGCGAGGAGTTCCTCTATGTGCTGCAAGGGACCGTCGAGGTGTTGAGCGAGTTCTACGAGCCCATCACCCTGCGGGCCGGCGAGAGCATTTACATCGACTCGTCGATGGCGCACAACGTGCGTGCGGTCGGCAGCAAGGCGGCGCGCGTGCTCAACATCATGACGAGTTCGGGGCAGGACGCTCACGCGAAACGGTGAGGCGCGTAGTCGGACGGGTCGAGCGCGGGTTCGGCACCATCGATCAGGTCGGCGAGTAGGCGCGCGGACCCATCGGCCATCGTCCAGCCCAGGTGCCCGTGGCCGGCATTCACGTAGAGGCCGCGCGGCCCGTAGGCCCCGATGAACGGCACGCCGTCGGCACTCATCGGGCGCAGTCCCGCCCAGGGGACCACGCTGCCCGACAACAGCCGCGCCGCGTGAGCCGGCAGGAGCGCGCGCAGCAGCCGGCGCAGGTTTTCGAGCCTCGACGGGTCGAGTCGCGTGTCGAATCCGGCGAATTCCGCGGTTCCGGCGATGCGCAGGCTCGCGCCGAGCGGCGTGAGCGCGGCGTGCAGGGCGTCGTCGACGAGCGGCAGCGGGATCGGTGCGGGCGTGGCATCACCGCCGGGCGGGCTGCAGGTGAGCGAATAGCCCTTGACCGGCGCGATCGGCAGCCGCGGCCCAAGGCCGCGCAGCAGCGCGGCCGAGTGGCAGCCTGCCGCGACGACGATGGCGTCGGCCGCCACCGTGCCGTGCGAGGTACGAACGGCGCGCACCGTGCCGGCCCGGGATTCGATGCCCAGCACCTCACATCCGAACCGGAGTTCCGCGCCGTCCCGGGCTGCCGCGGCGCACAGCTGTCCGGTGAACAGGCGTGCATCGCCCGATTCATCGCGCGGGAAGTGCAGGCCGCCGGCGATGCGCTCCGCAGCGTCGGCGAGCGCGGGCACGAGCCGGAGCACCTGCTGCCGGTCGAGGGCCAGCACTTCGATGTGCTCCGGCGCGAGCGACCCCGCCAAGCGCGCGCCGGCTTCCAGGGCACGCGGGTTGCTGTAGAGCTTGAGGGTGCCGCGAGTACCCGCGTGATAGGCGAGGGCGAGCGTTGCGCGCAGTGGCGCCATGCCCGCGACGCTGTACGCGGCAAGGCGCAGGTTGCGCAGGGTGTTGTCGCGGTAGCGACGGGGCGCTGACGCGGCGATGAAACGCAGGCCCCAGCCGGCGAGCGACGGCAGGGCGCGCGGGCGCAGCAGCATCGGCGCGTCCGTGCGGCCGATCCATCGCAGCAGGTTGCACCATACCCCGGGCGCGTTCCAGGGATCGGCCATGCTCGGGGTCAGCATGCCGCCATTGGCGTGGCTGGCGCCGCTGGCCGGCGCCGCCGCCTGCTCCAGCAGGGTCACCGCGTGGCCGCGGCGCGCGAGGTGATGGGCGGAGGCGGAGCCGATCAGGCCGGCGCCGACGACGACGATATGCATGCAGCAGGCTCCAGCGGGGGCAGGGTTTGAAAATTATCACGAAAAATTTTCGTATATGATAATTTTGCACCATGAAGTGCTTCATGGCGTACCTGGCGCACGAGACCAATTCCTTCTCGCCGATCCCCACGGACCTGTCGAGCTTCGAGGAGGTCGGCATCTACCGGCCGGCGCAGGGCGCCCCGGGCGAGCACCTCGGGCTGCTGAAGGGGGCCGCCGATTTCTATCGCGTCGCGCAACAGCGTGGCGACCAGCCGATCGTCGGCCTGTGCGCGCTCGCGCAGCCGAGCCTGCCCTGCCTCGGGCGTGACTATGCGGCGCTGCGCGACGAAATGCTGGCGCAGCTCGCCGCCGCGATGCCGCTCGACATGGTGCTGCTGTTCATGCACGGCTCGATGATGGCCCAGGGCTGCGACGATTGCGAAGGCGACATGCTCGAGCGCGTGCGGGCACTGGTGGGGCCGGCGGTGCCGGTCGGCGTGCTGCTCGACTTGCATTGCAACGTGACGCCCGCAATGGTGCGCAACGCCACGGTCATCAAGGCGTGCAAGGAATATCCGCACACCGATTTCGCGGAGCGCGCCGAGGAGCTGTACGAGCTGATCGCCGCCACCGCAGGCGGCCGGATCCGGCCGACCATGGCCTTCTGCCGCGTGCCGATGCTGGGGCTGTTCCAGACCACCCGTGAACCGATGCGCGGCTTCGTCGACGACGTGCTCGCCGCCGAGAAGGCGCCCGGCGTCCTGTCGATCACCCTGGCACACGGCTTTCCCTGGGCTGATTTCGCCCACACCGGGGCCGGAGTCATCGCGATCACCGACAACGACCCGCCGCTCGCGCGGCAGCTTGCGGACCGGTGGGGGCGGCTCTTCTTCGCGATGCGCGCAGTCGGGCAGGTCGAGCCGGTGTCGATCGACGAGGCGCTCGACGCGGCGCTCGCGCAGCCCTCGGGCACGGTGGTGATCGCCGACATGTCGGACAATCCCGGGGGCGGCGCGGCCTCGGATTCGACTTTCCTGCTACGCGCGATGCTCGACCGCGGGGTGCGCGATGCCGCCGTCGGCCTGCTGTGGGACCCGGTGGCCGTGCGCACGGCGTTCGCGGCCGGCGAGGGCGCGGTGATTCCGCTGCGCATCGGCGGCAAGATGGGGCCGGGCTCGGGATCTCCCATCGATATCGAGGCGACCATCCGCCAGCTGCGTACCGACGCGTCACAGCCGCACATCGCGGACGGCAGTGCGACCGCGCTGGGGCGTACCGCCGTGGTGGCGGCCAACGGCATCGAAGTCGTGCTGAACGAGATCCGCCAGCAGCCGTTCCATCCGGACGCCTTCGTCGCTGCCGGGGTCGACCCCTGGTCGAAGCGGATCGTGGTGGTGAAATCCTCGTTTCACTTCAATGCAGGTTTTGCCGAGCGCGCCGCGGCCATCCTTTATTGTGATGCACCGGGCTCACTGGTCAGCGATGCGCACCTGCGGCCGTACCGGCACATCACGCGACCGATCTGGCCGCTCGATGATGTGAAGATGTAGGCGAACGGAGTCTAAGGGGGGTCCTTGGCCACGCTGATCGTCATCGCGGTATTCCTCGTCCTGATGGTATCGGGCGTGGCGATTGCGTACGCGTCGGGTGCCGCCGCGGTGATCGCGTTCTTCGTATCGGACAGCGCCTACTACCTGGCCGTCGCGCCGCAGCGCATCTTCAGCCAGATGGATGTGTTCGCCATCATGGCGATGCCGCTGTTCATCTGGGCCGGCGACCTGATGGGTCGCGGCGGCGTGGCGCGCGCGCTGATCGACATGTCTATGCTGCTCGTCGGGCGCTTTCGCGGTGGCCTCGGCCACGCGAACGTGGTCACCGCGGTGTTCTTCTCGGGAATCAGCGGTTCGGCGGCCGCCGACGCGGCGGCGCTCAGCAATACCTTCGTGCCGCAGATGGAGCGGCGCGGCTATGACCCCTTGTATGCGGGTGCGCTGACGGCGGCCGCTTCGGTGATCGGGCCGATCATCCCGCCATCGATCGTCTTCATCCTCTATGGCGCCATCCTCTCGACCGATATCGCCGCGCTGTTCGCCGCGGGGATCGTGCCGGGCATCCTGATCGCCGCGGTGTTGATGGCCATGAATGCCTGGATGGCGCGGCGCGAAGGCCACCCGGGCGGCACGCGCGCCGACATGCCGCCGGTGCTGCCGACGCTCAGGAAGGCGCTGCCCTCGCTGGTGCTGCCGGCGGTGATCCTCGGCGGCATCGTCTTCGGCGTGATGACGCCGATCGAAGCGGGCGCGGTCGCGGTGCTGGCATCGGTCGCGGTGGGCGTCTGGTACGGTGAACTCGACCTGGCGGGCTTCATCGACAGCACCGTCAGCACGATCGTGATGACCGGCGCACTCTTCATGCTGCTGGCGGCGGGCGCCCTCGGCAATTACCTGATTGCCCTGCACCAGGTCGCGGAAGTGCTGAACGGCTGGGTGCAGTCCTTCCACCTGCACGGGCTCGGCTACCTGTTCTTCATGACCGCGATCTTCCTGGTCATGGGCATGTTCATCGACCTGATCGTGACGCTGACGCTGTTTGCGCCGCTGCTGGTGCCGGTGGCGATCGCGCAGGGTGCCGATCCGGTTGCGCTCGGGGTGATGGTCTGCCTGAACCTGACGCTCGGCATCATCACGCCGCCCTTCGGCGGGGCGATCATGCTGGTGTCAACCATCACCCGCCAGTCCTACTGGGGCATGTGCCGGCGCATCCTGCCGTTCGTCTTCGCCGAGATCGTCGTGCTGTTGCTGGTGGTGCTGTTTCCGGGGATCTCGCTCGCGCTGCCGCGCTGGCTGGGGATGCTGTGAGGCGCGCCGCCACGACGCTGCTCGCGGTCGCGGCGCTCGCCTGCGCGGCGCCCCCGCCTGCGCCCGCCGCGGGTGGGGATGCGCTTGACTTCAAGGTCGGCATGTCGACGCCGGCGGACCCGGTGCGCAACGGCGTCTACGTCTGGGTCCGGGCCTTCGCCGACGTGTTCGAGCACCAGGGCGGGCGGGTGCGAATCTATTCGAACAGCTCGCTCGGCGGCGAGCAGGAGCGCATGGACCAGCTCGCGATCGGGCGGCTCGAGGTGAACGAGACCGGCGGCGATGAACTGGCGCGGCTCTCGACCCTGTTCCACGCCTCGCTCGAGCCGTTCCTCATCGATTCGTACGAGCAATGGGATGACCTGCTCGAGGAGACCGATTTCCTGGCCGACGTCAATCGCGAACTCGAGGATGACGACCTCATGTTGCTCGACTACGCCTACACCGGCGAGATGGCGGGCCTCTTCACGCGCGGCACGCCCGTGCGTCGCATCGGGGACCTGCGGCCGCTGCGGCTGCGCATCCTGAGCGCGAGCGACCTCAACCTGCTGGCTGCCTGGGGCGTGCATGGCGTGCGCGTCGCCTGGGAGGAAGTCGCGCAGGCACTGCAGACCGGCATGGTCGATGGCTACCTCAATCCGCCGATCGTCGCGGTGATGTTCGGGCACGGCAACGTGCTCGACTACTTCACCGACCTGCGCATCGGTCCCTCGGCGCGGCTGATAGTCGTCTCGCGTCGCTGGTACGAGCGGCTCGGTGCGCAGGATCGCCTGCTGTTCGACCGTGCCGTGCGGGCGGGCCGCGCCGCCAACCGCGCGTGGCGCCGGACCGCGGGCAGCCGTGAGCGCGCCGCGGTCGAGAAGATCGGCATCGAGTGGATCGAACCCACGCCGGCGGCGCGCGAGCAATGGCGCGCGCTCAATGGCCGCATCGCAACCACGCGCTGGGACACGCCGGCCGCGATCGCACATTTCCGCGAGCTGGTGAAGAAGGTGCGCGAGGAGCGGCCATGAGGCGCCTGGGTGCCGTGCTCGCCGCCCTCAGCAGCGCACTCGACCGCGCCTGCCTGTGGCTTGCGCTGACGGCCTTCATGGTGATGCTGCTCGCGATCCTGCTGCAGGTCGTGGCGCGCTACGTCTTCGCGATGCCACCCGCCTGGACCGATGAACTCGCCCGCTACGCGATGATCTGGGGTGCCATGCCGGGCGCCGCCATGTCCTACGCGCGCGGGGTCGACCCGGTACTGAAGCGGCCCGATTGCACCAACCGCCCGGGGCGTGCACTCGCGATCCAGGCGATCGAGGGCATCGCGATGCTCGCCTTCATCCTGCCGGTGCTCTGGTACACACCGGGATTCCTGATGCGCCACGCGCACCGCAGCACCGAGTCGCTCGAGCTCAACAGCGCCGTGGTGGTGGCGATCATCCCGGCGAGCATGGTGGTCGTGCTCGTGCACATGTCCGCGCGGCTCGCGCAGTGCGTGCTCGCCTACCGGGAGTCCCGCCAATGATGCGTCGCTGGTGGAGCCTGCCGGTCCTGCTCGCGCTGTCGCTCGGCGCGCTGCTCATCCTGCTGCGCAGCACCGACCGCGCCCCGGCGCGGGTGGTACCCGCAGGCGACCGCGCGCAATTCTCCGCGGCCCGCGCGCATGCGCTGCTCGGCGGCCTGCTTGCGGAGAATCGCCCGCATCCCGCCGGCAGCGCCGCCAATCGCGTGGTCGAGTCGCGAATCGTCGCGAGACTGCGGCAGCTCGGCTATGAGCCGCAGGTGCAGCAGGGGTTCAAGTGCTCGACGCGCGCGCCGGGCTGCAGCATGGTACGCAACGTGATCGCCGTGCGGCCGGGCCGCGGGACGGGTGATGCGGTGATGATCACCGCGCACTACGACAGCGTGCCGGGGTCGGCCGCAGCCGCCGACGACGGCGCGGGCGTCGCGTCGCTGCTCGAGATCGCGGATCTCCTCCGGGACCGCAAGCCGCTGCTGCACGACATCGTGTTCCTGTTCGCCGACGCGGAGGAGAGCGGGCTGCGTGGCGCGATGCTGTTCGCCGATGCGCACCCGCTGATGGCGCGCGTGGGACTGGTGGTGAACCTCGAGGCGCGCGGCGTCAGCGGTCCGAGTGCGATGTTCGAGACGAGCGCGAACAACGCGGCGCTGATCAACCTGCTGGCGGGCGCGGTCGCAAGACCGGTCGCGAATTCGCTGCTCTACGAAGTCTACCGGCGCATGCCGAACGACACCGACTACTCCGTCTACAAGAGGAAGGGCGCGCGCGGGCTGAACTTCGCCTTCACCCGTGGCGCCTCCCTCTATCACTCGGCGCGGGACGATCTCGTACACCTCGACCTCGCCTCCGTCCAGCACCAGGGTGCCAACGCATTCGCCGTGTTGTTGCGGGCGGCGGACACGCCGCTGGCCGAGCTCGACGCTGCCGGTGACGCGACCTACATCGACCTGGGTGCGCGCGTGCTGCTCGCCTGGCCCGCCGCCTGGAACCTGCCGCTGGCGCTCGCTGCCCTCGTGCTGGTGCTCGCGCTGGCGGCGCGCCGCGCGCCGGTGACGCTTCGCAGCGGCGCCTGGGCCATGCTTGCGCTGCTGGCGACACTCGCCATCACGCCGCTCATCGGCTGGCTGCTGTCCTGGCCGCTCGGCCAGTGGCCGGATGCGCATCCGCTCGATCATCCCTACCCGTGGCCGGGGCGCGTCGCGCTCATCGCCGGGGCGGTGCTGGCCACCTTCCTCGCGGCGCACTGGGTCGGGCGGCGCGCCGGTGCCGACGCCCTGGCGAGCGTGGTCTGGGTCGTGCAGGCGCTGCTCGCCATCGTCCTCGCGGTGGTGATGCCGGGTGCAGCCTTCCTCTGCCTGCTGCCGCTCGGCGCTTATCTCCTCGTTGCGCTCGCCGAGGTGGTCCTCGCCCGTGGACGGCAGGGACTGCCGCTGGCCGCGGCTGCGGGATTCCTGGTGGCGGCCTACCTCGGCCTGTACACCTTCGCGCTGTCCGACACCGTGCTCGGCTTCAAGCTGAGCCAGTTCCTGATCGGGCCGCTGCTGCTCATGTGCCTGCCGTTGCTGCCGATCGCTGCGGCGGCGGCGGCGAGGCCCGGCGCCTGGCGCGCCATCGGCAGCATCGCCGTGGTGATGGTCGTGGCCGCGGCGATTGCCGCGCGCGTGCCGGCGCACACCGCCGGACATCCGCGTTCCGTTGACCTGGTACATGTCGAGGACAGCGGTGCGCCGCCGCGGTGGCAGATCGAGAGTTTCGGTGGGGCCGGTGAGGACGTGCTCGCGGCCATGGGTTTTCCGGGCGAGGCGACCGCCACCGAGCGCTACGGCGTGCTGCCGTACCTGACCCAGGTGCGCGCTGCGCCATCCCTCGCGCCGCCGCTGCCGGTGATCCGCATCGACGAGGAGCGGGTGCAGGACGGCCGGCGCATCCTGCGCGGCACGGTCCGCAGCCTGCGCGACACCTTCGTACTGGGCATTTCGTTGCCGGCCGCCACACCCGTGCTCGCCCTGAGCATCGCCGGTCAGCCCGTACTGGCGGCGCCGCCCGCAAAGCCGCAGGCGGTGCACCTGGTGGGTGTCGGCAGTGCGCCGGTCAGCTTCGAGATAGCCGCACGGCCCGGCGTGCCGCTGGTGCTCTACGCCTTCGACATTGCCCCGCTCGGGGCGCAGGGCGCGGCGGGCGCGATCCTCCGCCAGCGTCCCGCATACGCCGCGCCCCTCCAGTCCGGTGACCAGTCCGTCGCCATCAACCGGTTCAGGTTCTGACATGCCCCAGTTCGACGAACGCCCCATCTACGACCTGGCCGCGACCCTGAAGTCGCGCTCGGTCTCATTCGAGAACGTGAGCGGCGCCCCGGGGGAAGGAGGACGCGCGGCGAGTCCCCTCGGGCCGGGTCGCAAGGGCTCCGCGGTCCGCCACGTGCATCCCGGCGAAAGCGTCGAACTCGCGAATGTCGCAGGCCCGGGCACGATCCGCCACATCTGGCTCACGACGCACGCGAAGCAGGCGATCCTGCGGGGCTGCGTGGTGCGCGCATACTGGGACGACCAGCCACACCCGTCGATCGAAGCGCCGCTCGGGGACTTCTTCGGCTTCGCACACGGCTGCACGCCCGCATTCCAGACCTGTGCGCATTCGGTCGGCGGCGCGCTCGGCATGAACATCTGGTTGCCGATGCCCTTTACGCGCCGCGCTCGCCTCGTGCTGGCAAACGAGTCGCCGGAGCGCATGCCGCTCTTCTACCAGGTCGACTACACGGCGGGCGACGCGCATCGCGAGGATGTCGGGCGCCTGCACGTGCTGTTCCGCCGCGAGAATCCGACCACGCCGGGCGTCGACTTCGAACTGCTGCCGCGGCGGCAGGGCCGGATCCGCTTCCTCGGCAGCGTCATCGGCGTGCGGCCGCTCGACCCGCGCTGGTGGGGTGAGGGCGAGCTGAAGGTGTGGCTCGACGATGACACGGCGCACGCCACGATCGTCGGCACCGGAACCGAGGACTACGTCGGGCTCTCATGGGGCATCCAGGCGAATGCCTTCCTCTACCACGGCGCGAACTGGCGCGAGCACGATGACCCGACCACGACCGGCGCGGTATCGATCTATCGCTGGCACCTCCCCGATCCGATCGTCAGCGAGCGCAGCCTGCGCGTGACGATCCAGCAGATCGGGCACGCGCCACGCGGTGCCGCCCGCACGATCGATGACTACCTGGCCGAGCTGTACGAGCGATCCGACGACTGGTCGTGCGCGAGCTTCTGGTACGAGGCGACCCCGGCCGTGCCGTTGCCGCCGTTGCCGGATGCCGCCGCGCGCCTGCGCGACCTGCCGGTGCCACCGCCCAAGGTGAAGTAGCCATGACTGCCGCCCCGGGGGGACGTCGATGACCGATACGATCCACATCTACTTGCCGGGTGACTACCGGCCCAAACCGAACGAACTCGCGCTGCCGCTGGTCGAAGAGTCGGCGCGGCAGCTGGAGCGCGCGCTCGATCGCCTCGGCAGGCGCCACCAGCGCATCGAGGGCCTGCTGACGCGGCCCGACGAGGCCATCGAGCGCCTCGGCCCCATCGACGATCCGCTGATCGGCGTGTACGCACACTGGGTCTATGGACCGCATACGACCGACGGCGTGGTCGGCAAGGATTCGCCGCTGCTGCTCGCCAGCAATTTCTCCGGTACCTGGCCGGGGCTCGTGGGCCTGCTGAACACGGCGGCCTGCCTCGAGAGCGTCGGGCGGCGTGCGAGCCGCATCTGGACCGACGCCAGCGACTGGAGCCTCGACGATGCCTTCATGGCTCGCCTCGACGCCTGGTGCCGGGAGGGCGGGGTGCGCTATCCGGCCGACGCGCTGCGCCCGCCTCCGGCGATACCGGCCGCGGCCGCGCAACTGGCCGCGGGCGTGCACGACCAGTTCAAGCGCCGTCGCGCGCTTGCGCTGATGCTGGGCGACACCTCGATGGGCATGATCAACGGTTACTTCGGCCCGCGCTGGCTCAATCGCGTCGGTTTCGCCGAACACAAGGTCGACCAGGCCTGGATCATCGAGCGCGGCCAGGGCATCACGGACCGGCGCATCGACGAGGCGATCGCCTTCGTGCGCGACCGCGGCGTCACCTTCCACTATGGCGAGGCGGGTGCGGCCGATTTCGGCGCCAACGCCACGCGCGAGCAGCTGCGCGACTACCTCGCCGTCCTCGATCTCGTGAATGAATTCCGCGCCGATTGCATCGGCTGGCAGTACCAGCTCGGACTGATCCGCCTGCGCCCGCCGTCGGATTTCGCGGAGGGCCTGTTCAATTCGACCTGCCGGCCGGAATCGAACGGCGACACGATCGTCGACGCAACCGAGGCCGACCAGGGCAACGTGCTGCCGATGGAGATGATGAAGCGCCTGCTGCGCGCCAAGGGCCTGCACCAGGCCGTGTTCTTCCATGACATCCGCTGGGGCGCCGAACACGACGGGCGCTTCCTGTGGGTGCTGCTGAACTCGGGTTCGAGCGGGGCCTACGCCTTCAACCACGATCCCGATTCGTTGCGCGGCGTGCACAGCTTCCGCCAGCCGGCGGCGTACTTCCCCGTGCCGGGCGGCACGTTCGCGGGCGAAAGCCTGCCGGGCGGCATCACCTGGGCGCGTGCCTACCTCGCGGGCGACGAGTTGTGGATGGACATCGGCCGCGGCAGCGTCGAGCGGCTGCCGCCGGCCGTGCGTGACTCGTGGTGGAAGGGCACGACGCGCCAGTGGCCCTTCATGGCCGCGGACCTCGGGATCGGCCGCGACACGCTGATGGCGCACTACCTGAGCAACCACATCGCCGTCGCCTATGGCGACATCTTCCACGAAATGGTGGCGCTGTCTGCGGCAATGGGCTACCGGGTCAGGGTACTGGCCGATGCGCACTGACCGGGCGGGACGCTATGTCCTCGGAATCGACGGCGGCACCGAGGGGTTGCGCGCCGGGCTGTTCGACCTCGAGGGCGCGCCGCTCGCGTTCGCCTCGACGCCCTACGAAACGCGCTTTCCCCAGCCCGGCTGGGCCGAGCAGCAGCCGCGGGACTGGTGGGCGGCGCTCGGCGAGTCGGTCCGCAGCTGCGTGCGGGCCGCGGCGGTCGATGCGAGGGACATTGCGGCGCTGGCGCTCGACACCACCTGTTGCTCGGTGGTGATGCTGGACGGGAAGGGCGAGGCACTGCGTCCCGCGCTCATCTGGATGGACGTGCGTGCGCAGGCGCAGGCACGGCGCATCGCAGCGACCGGTGACGCGGCCCTGCGCATCAACAGCGACGGGGGCGGGCCGGTGTCGGCGGAATGGATGATCCCCAAGGCGCTGTGGCTGAAGGAGCATGAGCCGCAGGCTTTCGACGCGGCACACACCGTGTGCGAATACCAGGACTACCTGAACCAGCGGCTGACGGGCCGGTGCGTCGCGAGCCTGAACAATGTTTCGGTGCGCTGGCACTACCGTTCGCAGCAGGGTGGCTGGGCCAATGGCCTCCTCGGCAAGGCCGGCATCGCGGAACTCGCCGGGAAGTGGCCGCGTGAGGTGCTCGCGCCCGGCACGCCGATCGGTCCGCTCGTGCCCGAAGCTGCCGCGCACCTCGGCCTCGCGCCCGGTACGCCGGTGGTGCAGGGCGGATCGGACGCATCGATGGCGGTGATCGGCCTCGGCGTCGTCGACGCCGGCGCGATGGCGCTCGTGACGGGCTCCTCGCACCTGCAGCTCGGGTTCAGTGCCCGCGCCCTGCACGGCAAGGGGATCTGGGGCTCCTATTCGGACGCCATCCTCCCTGGGCTGCACCTGGTCGAGGGTGGCCAGACTTCCACCGGCTCGATCGTCAACTGGTTCCGCAGGCTCGCGGGCCGCGACGTCGCCTATGAAGCGCTCGACGACGAGGCCGCCCGGGTGCCCATCGGCGCCGAGGGCGTGCTGGTCCAGGATCACTTCCAGGGCAATCGCACGCCGCATACCGACCCGCTTTCGCGCGGCGCGATCGTCGGGCTCACGCTCAAGCACGAACGGGGGCACATCCTGCGAGCCATGATGGAATCGGTGGCGTACGGGACGCGCCTGATCCTCGAGAACATGGCTGCAAACGGCTTCGTCGTGCGCGAACTCACGCTCTCGGGCGGGGTGGCGAAGTCCCCCGTCTGGCTGCAGGTCCATGCCGACGTGCTCGGCCTGCCGCTCAAGCTGACCCGGACCAGCGAGGCCGCCTGCCTCGGCAGTGCCGTGTCCGCGGCAGTCGGGGCGGGCTGCTTCGGCACGATCGTCGAGGCTGCCCGCGCCATGACCCGGGTGACCCGGGTGGTCGAGCCCGACGCCCGCGCACACGAGGCGTACGCGGCTCATTACGGGCGCTACCAGGCCCTGTATCCGGCGCTGCGGCCGGTCGTCGCCTGATTCTCGCCCCCGAAAACAAAACGACCCGCGTTGCGCGCAAGCCACGGCCACCCCTGGCTTGCGGGCCTGCAATTTGCGATTGACAAACAAGCGGGTTGTGATATTTCTAGCGAGAGAATTTTTCCACATAGAAAAATCCTACACAACTTCAGGAGAGTTCCCGTGCCAAAGTGTGCGTTCAGTGGGGGCGGCAGGTGGTTGATGGCCGGTGGGGCGCTGGCGGCTTGCGGTGCGGGCCTGCCGGCCGTGTCGGCGGCACAGGACAAGGGCTCCGCGCAGCAGATCGAGGAGATCATCGTCACGGCGTCACGCCGCTCGGAGTCCCTGCAGGACACGCCGCTCTCGGTCGCGACCTTCGACCCGAATGAGCTCGCGGTCGGTGGCCTGACGAAGCTCTCGGACGTGCTCGACTACACGCCGGGCGTCTATTTCAGTGGCGGCAGCGCCCCGACCCACAACACGATCAGCATGCGCGGCGTGTCGACGTTCACGTCGGCGCCCACGGTCGGTACCTACATCGATGACGTGCCGCTCGGCTCCAGCAGCGGCAAGGCGGATGGTGCGGGCCTCGTGATCGATGCCATGAAGGCGGGCATCGAGCGCGTCGAGATCATCAAGGGTCCGCAGGGCACGCTGTACGGCGCCTCCTCGATGGGCGGCATCGTGCGCTATGTCACCGCCGACCCCTCGACGAGCGATTTCAGCGCCTCGATCAGCACGGATTTCTCGCTGACCGACCACGGCGGTTCCAACCAGAAGTACACGGGCCGGCTGAGTGCGCCACTCGTGCAGGGTCGCATCGGCCTCAGCCTCTCCGGCTACTACGAGGACGTCGGCGGCTTCATCGACCGCATCCCGCAGTCGGCGAGTGGCGCAGCCAAGGACGTCGATGGCTACGAGAATTACGGCGGACTCGCCAAGCTCGGCGTGAACATCACCGACCGCTTCAGCGGCTCGCTGCTCGCCATGCACGACAAGGTTTCCTTCAACGGCCGCAACATCGTCGCGCTCGATGGCGGGCCGCCTTTCGTGCCGGCGAACGGTCCCTACGACACCGACACCGCCTATTCGATCGACACGAGCAAGTTCGACCTGGTCGGCGCCACGCTCAACTACGAGTTCGATTTCGCCAACCTGATCTCCTCGACGAGCTACCAGGAACGCGAAGTCCTTTCGACCACCGACCTCGTGGCGGACTTTGGCCCGCTGGTCGCGCTGTTCTGCGGCTGCACGGTCAACAATGCGCCGTTCACCGGCTCGACGACGACCGACCGCTTCGTGCAGGAAGTGCGCCTCGTATCGAAGGCGGCCGAAAAGGCCGCGGGCAACTTCGAGTGGACCGTCGGCGGGATCTATTCGAAGGAAGAGAGCGGCAACGGCCAGCGCCTGGCCGGGTTGCCGACTAACTTCCTGCTGCTCGACGTCAATATCCCCTCGACAGTCGAGGAAACGGCAGCATTCGCCAACCTGACCTACTTCCTGGCCGCCGATTTCGACCTGACCATCGGCGCGCGCGTCGCGGACGTCAAGGCTTCGGTGGAGGTCGTCGACGGACCGCAGATCCTGCTGAACAACGTGCCGCCGACCACCGTCAAGGACACGGTGGACACCTACAGCTTCTCGGCGCGCTATCGCCCGACCGACAACCTGTCCTTCTACGGTCGCATCGCGAGCGGCTACCGGCCGGCGGCGGCGAACCTGCCGTTGATCCAGAACGGCCAGAATGCCGCGCCGGCGATCGTCAAGTCGGACACCCTCTGGAGCTACGAACTCGGCGCGAAGGGCTACGCGGCAGACGGCCTGTTCTCCTATGACCTCGCGGCCTGGTACATCAAGTGGAAGGACCTGCAATCGACCATCTACGTCAATGGCGCGCAGACCGGTGGCAATGCCGCGAGCAACGTGACGGCCTACGGATTCGAAGGTGCCTTCACCTGGGCGCCGAGCGACAGGTTCCGCATGATCGGCAGCCTCGCATACGCCGACAGCACGCTCGACAGCGACGAGACCTTGTCGTTCGGTGCCGTGGCGGGCGAGAACATGCCGGGCATACCGGCGTGGACCTATGCGCTGCGCGCGAGCCGCGATTTCAAGTTCGGCGACAGCGTCGATGCCACCGTCAACGCGGGCCTGCGCTACATGGACGATCGCGATACCGGCTTCGAGGGCGGCACCGGCGCCAACGGCCAGCCGATCACGCCGCTGATCTTCAACTTCGTGGCGGAAGACCACGTCGTTGCGGACATGAGCCTCGAGCTCACGCGCGGCAAGCTGAGCGGCTCGCTGTACGCGACCAACCTGTTCGACAAGTACGCATACTCCGGCGGTTCGGCGCGCCCGGCGGCGGGCTTCATCCGTGCGACGGCGAATGTGATCCGGCCGCGCACGGTGGGCTTCACGCTGAACTACAAGTTCTGATCGGGAGGAGCTGGTGAAGCCGGCGCTCGTCGCATGGATGGCGGCGGGCGCCGGCTTTTTTTCCTGCGCCTCGATCGCCGCCGGGGGTGCGCCGGCCCGCTTCGAACCCGCCGCGCCCTGCCCGTTTGCGGCCCCCGGCAGCGCGCTCGCGGCACGACTGGCCTGCGGCTACCTCGACGTCCCGCAGGACTACGCGGCACCGCAGGGGGCGCGCATGCGACTGCCGGTGGCGGTCATCCAGGCCGCGGGCGCCGGCCGCAAGGCGGACCCCGTGGTGTTCATCCACGGCGGGCCCGGTGGCGCGCCGCTCGAATCGCCGCGCGCGCTCGAACGATTCGCGGCGCATCCGTTTGCCGCATACCGCGACATCATCCTCTACAACCAGCGCGGCGCCGCGCAAACCGAACCGGCGCTCGAATGCGATGCGCTGCAAGCGGGTCGCACGGCGACCTATGCCGCCGACGTCACGCTCGCGCAGCGCGACGCGCGCATCGCGGCCGCCGCCACGACCTGCCTGCGCGAGGTCGCGAGCCGGGGACGGGAGCTGTCGGCTTACGGGGCGCGTGACAGCGCGCGTGACCTGAAGGCGCTGCGGGAGGCGCTCGGCATCCGCCGCTGGAACCTGCTGGCCGTGTCCTACGGTACGTTGATTGCACTCGAGGCGGCACGCATCGATCGCGATGGCGTGCGCAGCCTCATCCTCGATTCGATCGTCTCACCGCGCAGCGACGTGTTCCTGGCCGATGCGCCGCGCAATTTCTCGCAGGGGCTCGACAGCCTGCTCGCCGCCTGTGACGGCGACGCCGCGTGCCACGCGGCATTTCCCGACCTGGTGCAGCGCCTGCACGATGTCATCGCGACACTCGGGCTGCGGCCGGCCACGGTGACGGTCGCGGGCGCAGCCGGGGAAGGCCGGGTGTCGCTGGTGGTGAACTGGCACGACTTCCTCGGACTGATCCACTGGATGCTCTACAGCGCACAGACGCTGAAGCTCGTACCGGCGCTGATCGATGCCACGGCGCGCGACGACCTGCGCCTGCTGGCGCGCTTGACGGAAGAGGTGTTCCCGGCGCCACGCAACGGTCCGCAGGGCGCTGCGCCGGTCTTCTTCATGACCGCCTGTCGCGACCAGTTCAGTCCGCGGCATCCGTTGCCGCCCCGGCCCGGCAACCCCGCCTACCGTGGATTCTCCATTGTCAGTTTCATGGAGACGGTGTGCGCGGCCAGCGCGCCGACGCCGCGGCTCGGGCGACCGCCGCCGTTGCGGTCAGCCGTGCCGGCGCTGCTGCTGTCCGGCCGCTTCGATCCGATGACGCCCTGGCCATATGCGCGCGACGTGGCCCGCACCCTGCCGAACGCGCTGCGCGTGGTCGTCGCGGATGCCGGGCATTCGACGCTCAGCGATTTCAATGCCTGCCAGACGCGACTCGCGGTCGATTTCCTGGACGAGCTGCAGGCCGCGCGCGCCGATGCCTGCCGCACGGCGCCAGGGCCGGTCTTCGCGACGGACATGGACGCCATCCTGGCGCCGGCTGCAGCGCGCTGAGCGAGGGTCCGCCTTCAATACGGGTGGGCGAGGGCGTAGTCGAGTCCCGCGCAGACCGCGGCGACCTGCGCGGCATTGCACTGCGCGGGCGTGACTCGCGGGCTGTCGGGGTAGACCTCGGTGGTGGTCGTGTAACGCGCGCCGGTGATCGATGTGCACAGGCCGAGCGGGCGCAGGTCATAGCGGATGACACCCGGCGAAACGACATCCGCCCCGATGATCTGGCCTTGCCCATCGGCGGGCGCGATGTGCGTGACCCTCGACACGGCATCGACGATCGCCTGCTGGAAGCCGGGCTGGGGATTCTCGCTGTCATCGACCAGATAGAAGCCATCTGGCGTTCGGCCCGGCGCGTGGGGCTTGCCATCGCGCGCGGCGAGCGCGGGGCGGAATTCGCTCTCGTCGGTGTCGGTCGTCTCGTGCAGGTCGATGTGCACCAGGAAGCGTCCCCGCAGCGGCGCCACCAGCCGCAGCAGCGCGGCGGACTCCTCCGCGGGGCTGTCCTCGCGAAACGACCGGTTCGGGTCGACGGCGTTCGCGTTCCACCGGTGGATGCGCTCATAGGCCCAGGGGCTGACGCAGGGCGCCACTATCAGGTTGACGCGTGCCGCGTAGTCCGCTGCATGGCGATCGAGGAACTGCAGGGCACCGTGCACGCCACTCGTCTCGTAGCCGTGCACGCCCCCGGTGACCAGCGCCACCCGCCGCTCGGCGCGCCAGTCGCGGCCACGCACCGCGAACAGGCGGTACGCATCCGGCGCATAGTCGATCCGGCCGTACTCGTGGACGTCGAAGCGCGTGCGCAGGCGATCGATCGCATCCACCACGTCCCCGCGGTAACTGCGCTGGCGAACCTGGCGGGACAGCCATGCCGCGCGTTCGGCGTCACCCCAGGGCACGCCGGGTGTGCCGATCGGATACGGTGCGGATGCGGTCATGTCGGAAGACTCCCCGGTCGTGGGCAAGGATTCGCTACTCTAGTGCATGCGATGCGGGCTGGCTGTCGGTTTGCGCGCCGCTGCGTCGTCCCTGGGTGCCGAACCCACCACCTGACAGGAAGAACACAATGACGACTCATGCCGTGACGCTCCACCGGATCCTCGCCACCACGCCCGAGCGTCTCTATCGCGCATTCATCGACCCCGATGCCATGGCGAAATGGCTGCCGCCGGACGGCTTCACCGGCAAGGTGCACCAGAGTGACGCGCGCGTCGGCGGCAGCTACCGCATGTCCTTCAGCAACTTCACGACTGGCAGGAGCCATGCCTTCGGCGGCAAGTACCTGGAGCTCGTTCCCCATGAACGCCTGCGCTACACCGATTCCTTCGAGGATCCCGGCCTGCCCGGCGAAATGATCACCACGGTCACGATCCGCAAGGTGGCGCTGGGCGTCGAACTGGGCATCGTGCAGGAAGGCATCCCCGCATTGATCCCCGCAGAGGCCTGCTACCTCGGCTGGCAGCAGTCACTCACGCTGCTCGCGAGGCTGGTCGAACCGGAGATCCGCGACTAGGGAAGCGCCAGGAAGCCTGCGGGGTGCAATCGGCCGCGCGCCCGGAAATTCTCGGTGGCATTGGTCGGGGTGACAGGATTTGAACCTGCGACACCTACGTCCCGAACGTAGTGCTCTACCAGGCTGAGCTACACCCCGCGACAGCGAGCCGCGCAGTCTACTGAAGCCCAACTTGCCATTCAATCGGCAGCAGCGCCGGGACGGCCCTGTCGCGCGGAAGCTACAGCCGGGCACGATTCCCCGCCGTCGAATTCGCTGGCCCATTGCGTCGGCAGCAGACAACGGAGATACGCGGCTGCACATACTGGGCGGCGAGGAGCGGCGAGAGGCCATGCGTACTCCCTGAAGCGCTGGGCTATCTCGGGAAGCCCCCGGGCGTCATTTGCCATGGAAACGAACCAGCGGTAGTATTTCCAGTGAAATGAGCCCCGCCAGCCAGCGCAAGCGTGTGACGGCGCCCTCGGCGGGCGCGGTACTGGCGCGCGCGGCCTTCCGGGCCGCGGGCTTCCTCGGTGTCTCGCAGGCCGATCTCGCGGGCATCATTGGCGTGAGCGGCGCCACGGCTTCGCGGCTCGCCCATGGCGGCAAGGCGCTGGAGGAGGGCAGCAAGCCCTGGCAGCTCGCGGCGCTCTTCGTGCGCTCGTTCCGCTCCCTCGATGCGATCGTCGGCTCCGATGATGCAGCGGCGCGTGCGTGGATGCGCGCGGCGAACGCTGCGCTCGGCGGCGTCCCGCTCGAACTGATGCGCGACCCCGCCGGCCTCGCGCGCACCGTTGACTACCTGGACGCCGCCCGCGCTCGCCTCTAGCGCGCGGCGCTACCAGCGCGCGTTGTGGCGGGTGGTCGAGGCCCAGCACACTGCCTCGACGATGCGTCTCGCCGATACGCTGCCCGAGCAGGCGCTGCTCGAGGCGATCCTCGAGGCGAGCAAGCCGCCGCTGCCGCCGGGCACCGAGAAGCTGCACTACCTCCTCGCGACGCCTTTTCGCTACCGGCCGCGCGCTGGCTCGCGCTTTCGCGCGCCCTTCGAGGGCGGGGTGTGGTACGGAGCGGAGCAGCTGCGCACGACGCTCGCCGAGAAAAGCTACTGGCGCCTGCGCTTCCTGCTCGACTCGCCCGCGACGCCCGATCTGAAACCGGTGCCGCACACCGCGTTCAACGTCGCGGTGCGCGGCAAGGCGATCGATCTGACGGCTCCGCCGCTGTCGAAGGATCGCGCGCTCTGGGTACACCGCACCGATTACGGCGCGACGCAGGCGCTCGCGGTCGCGGCGCGCGGCGCCGGCCTCGAACTCATCCGCTACGAATCCGTGCGCGACCCGGAGCACGCGGCCTGCGTGGCCGCGCTCGCGTCTGCGGTCTTCGGGCGTGCGAAACCGAAAGCGGTGGAGACCTGGTTCATCGCGGCCTCGCGCCTGCGTGTGCGCTGCGCGAAGGGCGCGCGGGGCGGGGAGACGTGGGAGTTCGCCGCCGACGCACTTCTGTGAGCCGGGCTGATTGGCTCACACAGATTGGTTGGGGTCATCCCGCGGCGCGAGCTGCGCGCCGTCTGTCTTGGCCGCGCTCAGGTCTGGTGCGTGACAGCGAACGCGGCGAGCGCCGCGAGCGCCTCGCGGTAGGGCGAGGCCGGCACGGCCTGCAGGGCGAGCGTCGCCTGCTCCGCCTCGCGCCGCGCGAGGTCTTCGGCGTAGGCGAGCCCCCCGGTCGCCTCGATGGTCGCGATGATGGCATCGAGATGCTCGAGCCCGCCGTGCTCGATCGCCGCCCGGATCTGCGCCTGCTGCGCCTCGTCGCCCATGCGCAGCGCGTGGATCAGCGGCAGCGTCGGCTTGCCTTCCGCTAGGTCGTCGCCGAGGTTCTTGCCACGGGCGGCGGGGTCAGAGCGGTAGTCGAGCACGTCGTCGATCATCTGATAGGCGGTGCCGAGGTGGCGACCGTAGCGGCGCAGGGCATCCTGCACGCCGCTCGTGGTGTTGGCGAGCACCGCGGCGACCTGTGCGCCGGCTTCGAAGAGGCGCGCGGTCTTGCGGTAGATGACCTCGTGATAGCGCTGCTCGGTCGTGTCGGGATCGTGCGCATTCATCAGCTGCAGCACTTCGCCCTCGGCAATGACGTTGGTCGCATCGGCCATGATCTCCATGACCTGCTGGGAGCCGATCGCGGCCATCATCTGGAAGGCGCGCGAGTAGACGAAGTCGCCGACCAGCACGCTCGCCTGGTTGCCGAACACCGCGTTCGCCGTGTCGCGGCCGCGCCGCTTCGCGGAACCGTCGACGACGTCGTCGTGCAGCAGCGTCGCGGTGTGGATGAATTCGATGAAGGCGGCAGCCTCGGTGTGGCGGCGACCACCCGTCCCGCAGGCCCGGCCGGCGAGCACCACGAGCAGCGGGCGCAGCCGCTTGCCGCCACCCGCGATGATGTGCTCGGCGATCTGGTCGACGAGGGGGACGGTGCTCTTCAGGCTTTCCCTCACCACGTCGTCGACGGCGGCGAGGTCGGCCCGCACCAGGGCGCGGATTTGCTCGAGGGTCATGCCGATAGCCTATCAGGACCGTGCCAAGGCGCTGTTTTCACTGGCGAATCAGGAGTTTGACCGCGCCGGGGCCGCTGAGTACACTACGCGGCCTTTTTCAGGAGCTTTGCGATCATGTACGCGGTCATCGCCACGGGCGGCAAGCAGTATCGGGTGGAAAAGGGCCAGGTGCTGCGCATCGAGAAGCTCGACGCGGAGCCGGGCTCCACCGTCACGTTCGACCAGGTGCTGCTCGTGGGCGCCGGCAGCGACGTGAAGGTCGGTTCGCCGCTGCTCGCGGGCGCGAAGGTGACCGGCACGGTCGAGCGCCACGGCAAGGGCGACAAGGTGGCGATCGTCAAGTTCCGCCGCCGCAAGCACTACCTGCGGATGAAGAACCACCGCCAGCTCTTCACCGAAGTCAAGGTCACGGAGATCGTCTGAGATGGCACACAAGAAGGCAGGCGGCAGCACCCGCAACGGCCGCGAGTCCCACAGCAAGCGCCTCGGCGTGAAGAAATTCGGCGGTGAGGCCGTGCTCGCCGGCAACATCCTCGTGCGCCAGCGTGGCACCGAATACCACGCCGGCCCGAATGTCGGCATGGGTACCGACCACACGTTGTTTGCGCTGAAGGGCGGCACGGTGCGTTTCGCGGTGAAGGGCGCCGACCAGCGTCGCTATGTGAGCGTCGACGCGGCGTAACACTCCCGGCCACAGGTCCACAAAATGAAGCCCCGGCCCAG
>CAZRLI010000007.1:0-23588 GCA_964600535.1 uncultured Steroidobacteraceae bacterium
ATCCCAGCGCCTTTGCGGCCTCGCGGCTGTACACCTGGTCCTGCGTGCCGATGGGGGAAAAATTGCACGCGACGACTTCGGTTCCCTGCTCCCGCAGGGCGGTTGCAATCATGCGCGAATCGAGGCCGCCGCTCAGCAGGCTGAATACCCGCTTGTCGGCACGGCGCCGCCGGCGAATCGCCGTCCGAAAGCGCGTCGCGAGATCGGTGACACATTCTTCTCGACTGCCCTGCCAGGCGGGCAGCGTATTCCAGCGCCAGTAGTAGTCGGCGTGCACGCGGGAGGCGTCGATCCGCAGGCGCTCACCGGGTCGCAAGACCCGGATATCCACGTAGGCGGTGCGGTCGCCCAGCGGCCAGCCGAAGAATGCCGTTTCCGTCATGGCACGAAGGTCCATGACCTTGCGCACGGCCGGCAGGCGCTCCATCACGCGCAGCGAGCTCGAGAACCAGACCCGGTCCGACGCGCAGTAGACGAACAGCGGCCGGATGCCGAGCTTGTCGGTCAGCAGGCAGAGCGAATCGCTTGCGGCATCGTGGCAGGCGAACCCGAACGCGCCGCTGGTGTCCGCCAGCCGTGGCTCATCCCGGCCAGCCTCGTCCCGCAGCAGCTGCCGATTCGCCCGCCCATCATGCCCCTCTCGATAGACGTTTCCCCAGAGCAGGGAGCACGTACCGTCGGGCTGCTGCTCGGCGGTTCCGACGGAGCCATCGAGGCTGATCCATGCCAGCTGCAGGCGCGCCGTGCCGGCGAACCCGGACTCATCCATCGGGCCGATCTGCAGCGACCTGCGCAGCGCAGCCCATTCTTCCTGGCGCAGCGATGCGGCCTGCGTCCGCGCGTAAACCCCCACCACGAATGCCATGAAACGTCCTCAGCCGTCGAAATTGATATGAATCGTGTACTCGGATCGCGCCAGCGCGAAGCCCTCGGTCACCCACACCCCCTGGACCGCGCGATTGTCGATCTGCGTGGCGATGACGGTGGACCGCGCGCCCGCCTCGATGAAGGCGGCGACGGTGGCGCGCAGCAAGTCACGGTACACGCCCCGGCCACGGAATCTAGGCAGCACGCCGTTCAGTACCACCTCGCCCGCCGCGGTCGTCACGTGGGTGGTGGTGAATGCGCAAGCCTCTCCGTCGAGCTCCGCGACCAGGCAATGCTTGTCGCTGCCGCCGATGTGCGCGCGGGTCCATTCCTTGTAGCCATCCACCAGTGCAAAGGCCCCGAGCCGGGGGTTTGACACGTAGTGCGTGTGATAGCCCGTGAAGATCTGTTCGACGAGCGAATCGAGCAGCGGCCCATCCGCAGCGCTGGCCTCCCGCAGCCGAAACGCGCTGTTTCGCGGTCCCTGCGGCCGACCCGCCCCGGCATTGTCGCGCGTGTAGATCACCCGGCAGTCGCCGAGCACGAACTGCCCGCCGAGCGTGCAGAGTTCCGCGATCAGCGCGACCCGGCTGGTCGGTATCCGGACGATGGCAAGATCGGGCCGCTCGACCCGCAGTGCCGCCACGAGCGGTCCGGCATCGTCGCCGACGAGCTCGTAACGCCTCACCCGGCGCCCGAATCGCACCGACTCGACGGGCGAATCGTTCGCCGTGAATGACTGGGGAACCGGCGGCACGGACATCGATCAGGCTGCAGCGTCTTCCGACGTGACGCCGTAGAAGGAGAATATCTCCCTCGCGACGGCCGCCGCATCGGCAATGGCCATGTCGTAGAACAGCGGGAGTCGCAGCAGGCGCGCGCTCAGGTCTTCAGTGACCGGCAGGCTCCCCGCGCGCCCTCCCTGCGCCAGGCCCACGGGCGAGGTATGCAGCGGCACATAGTGGAAGGTCGCCATGTACCCGGCCGAGCGCAAGTGGTCCATCAACGCCCCCCGCGCGCGGCCGTCGGCCACGACCAGGTAGAACATGTGGTGGTTGGCCACGCAGCCCTCGGGAACCACGGGCAGGCGCAGGAGACCGCGCGCTGCGAGCGGCGCCAGCAGCCGGGCGTACGCCGCGCACAGTTCGCCACGCTTCCTTGTGATCAGATCTCCAGCCTCGAGCTGTCCCAGCAGATACGCGGCGAGGATGTCGGACGGCACCCAGGACGAGCCGAGATCGACCCAGGTGTACTTGTCGACCTGGCCGCGCAGGAACTGGCTGCGATTGGTCCCCTTCTCGCGCAGGATCTCGGCGCGCCTGGCGAACCGTTCGTCGTTGACGAGCAGCGCGCCGCCCTCGCCGCAGGCGATGTTCTTCGTCTCGTGGAAGCTGTAGCAGCCCAGGTCGCCGATCGTACCGAGCGCACGCCCCCGGTAAGTCGCGAACACGCCCTGCGCCGCATCCTCCACGACGAGCAAACCGCGGCGACGCGCGATCGCCATGATCGCGTCCATTTCGCAGGCGACCCCGGCGTAGTGCACCGGCCAGATCGCCCGTGTGCGTGGCGTGATCGCCGCCTCGATCAGGCGCTCATCGAGGTTGAGCGTGTCGGGCCGGATATCGACGAACACGGGGTGCGCCCCGCGCAATGCGATCGCATTGGCCGTCGACACGAACGTGTACGAGGGCAGGATCACCTCGTCACCCGGCTGCAGGTCGCACAGCAGCGCCGACATCTCGAGCGCCGCAGTGCACGAGGTGGTCAGCAATGCGTGCGCAGCACCAAAGCGCGTCTCGAGGAACGCCTGCGCGCGCTTGCTGAACGGGCCGTCGCCGCACAGGTGGCCCGAAGCAATGGCATCGCGCACGTAGGCGGCATCGGGACCGACCGTGCAGGGTCGATTGAACGGCAGCTTCACGTTCATGTGCGCACTTCCATGCGCACCGATGGACGCAGCACGGCCGTCCCGGCGACCTCACGAACCACGTAGGCGGGGCGGTCCATGCTGCGAAAATGCATGCGCGCGAGATACTCGCCGAAGATGCCGAGCGCGAACAGCTGCGCGCCCGAGAAGATCGTCACGATGGAAGCGAGGAAGGCGAAACCCGGCACCTCCGAGCCGTGCACGAGATAATTCACGAACACATAGGCCATGGTCACGATGCCGACCAGCACGAACCCGAAGCCGACGAAGCTCGCGACCTGCAGCGGCAGTGTGCTGAAGCCGGTCATCAGGTTGATCCCGTGGCGCATCAAGGCCCCGAGCGTGTACCCGGACACCCCGGCCGCGCGGGGCCGGTGTGCGACCCGCACGGTGGCAAATCGCGTGGTCGCCCAGGTGAGCAGCACGTCGATCGAGACCGAAGGGCTCCGGTAGTCGCGGAACCCCTCCCGCAGCATCGTGCGGAAGGCCCGGAAGGCGCTCACGTGGCGCGCGGTCTCCGCCCCCATCGCACTCGCGAGGGCGAGTTTGGTCAGCTGCGAGGCGAGCCGGCGCATCAGGCCGTGGCGCTCGCGCTCGGGGAAGCCATAAACGACGTCGACCTCGTCGTCCAGCGCCGCGAGCAGCTTGGAGATCTCCTCGACCGGGTGCTGCAGGTCGTCGTCCATCGTCACGACCAGCTCGAACTGCGCGGCGCGGATGCCACACAGCAGGGCATTGTGCTGGCCGAAGTTGCGGTTCATGCGGATGCCCCGCACGTGCGGGTCCGCGGCGGCAAGGGCTGCAATCAGTCGCCAGGAACCATCGCCGCCGCAGTCTTCCACGAAGATGACTTCGAACTCGGAGGCGAGCGCCGGGAGCGCCGCCATGAGCTGGCGGTGCAGCTCGGGAAGTGTCTGCTCCGCCCGATAGACCGGAATCACGACCGAGAGGGATCTCAAGCGCGCGCTCCGTACTGTTTCTCGTAGTACTCGATGTACGCCCCCGAGCGTATCCTGCCTGCCCAGGCACGGTTTTCCCAGTACCAACGCACGACCATGGGCAGCGCACTTTCGAAATCGTGGCGGGGCTGCCAGCCGAGGTCCCGCTGCAGCGCCGCGGCGTTCATCGCGTAGCGCCTGTCGTGCCCAGGCCGGTCGGTGACGTGGCGGATCAGTCCTGCCGCAGTACCCGGGGGCTGGCCAAGCAAGGCGTCCACCTCGCCCGCTATCCGTCGCACGATGTCGATGTTGGTCCGTTCGCAGGCGCCGCCAACGACGTAAGTGCGCCCGACCTGCCCCCGTTCGAGCATCGCGAGCAACGCACGGCAATGGTCCTCCACGTGCAGCCAGTCGCGCACCTGCAGGCCGTCGCCATAGACGGGCAGCTCGCGCCCCTCGAAGGCGTTCAGGATCGTGAGCGGAATCAGCTTCTCGGGAAACTGCCAGGGACCGTAGTTGTTCGAGCAGTTGCTGATGATCGCGGGCAGGCCGTAGGTGTGGTGCCAGGCCCGTACGAGGTGGTCGGCGGCGGCCTTTGACGCGGAGTACGGGCTGTTCGGCCGGTAGGGGCTGTCCTCGGTGAACGGCGGATCGCCGGGCTCCAGCGACCCGAACACCTCATCCGTGGAGACATGCAGGAACAATTGGTCGCCGGCCCGGTCCTGCCAGCTCGCGCGCGCAGCGTCGAGCAGCACCGCGGTGCCCTGGATATTGGTGCGGATGAACGGACCGGCACCCAGAATCGACCGGTCGACATGACTCTCGGCCGCGAAGTGCACCACGCGATCGAACCGGTATTTCGCGAAGAGTCCGCTGACGAGCGCCATGTCGCAGATGTCGCCGCGACAGAACTCGACCTTGCCATCGTCGACCAGGTCCGCAATGTTCTCGAGATTGCCCGCATAGGTGAGCGCGTCGAGCACGATGATGCGCGCGCCGCCGGCGGCGGACGCGAGGCGCACGAAATTCGCACCGATGAACCCCGCCGCCCCCGTGACCAGCCAGTGGGTCATGTGAGGATCGCGTTCTTGTTGGACAGCAGCAGCTCATTGGCCTGCTGCAGGGACTCGAAGGTCCCGGCATCGGTCCAGCGCCCCGCGACGAAACTGTATTGCAGCTCGCCGCGCGCGATGTAGCGGTTGTTGACGGCGGTGATCTCGAGCTCGCCGCGCGGCGACGGCTCGATGCCGTCGATGATATCGAAGACGCGCGAGTCATAGGCATAACAGCCGACCACGGCGTGGTTGCTCTTGGGCGCCTTCGGCTTTTCCTCGATCTCGATGATCAGCTTCTCGTCGAGCGCCGCGACGCCAAAGCGTTCCGGGTCACCCACCTCCTTCAGCAGCACGCGCGCGCCCCGTTCCTGGACGCGGAAGGCGTCCACGAAGGGCGCGATCGAGTGCTCGAAGATGTTGTCGCCGAGCAGCACGACGCTCGACTCGTCGGCGGCGAAGCCGCGCGCGAGCAGCAGCGCATGCGCGATGCCCCCCGCCTCCTCCTGCACCCGATAGGTGAATTCGCAGCCGAAACGCCTGCCCGAGCCGAGCGAATTGACGATCGAACCCATGTGATGCGTCGAGGTGATCACCATGATGTCGGTAATCCTCGCGCCCACCAGCTGGCGCACCGGGTGCCAGATCATCGGCTCGCGGCCGACCGGCAGGAGATGCTTGTTGGTGATCTCGGTAAGCGGGTTGAGGCGGGTACCGAGGCCTCCCGCCAGGATGATTCCCTTCATGGCTTTATACACGTCCCTGATTCATTCGCCTTCAAGTCCCACGATACCGCAGCAGCCCATTCAAAACTGGAAATAGATGAACGGCTGCGTGTTGAGCGGCACCAGTAAAATGAGCATCAAGATCGCGTACCCCAGTGTCAGCAAGGCCGGCCAGTTCACGAGCTCCGCCGGTCTGAACGGCAGCCGATCGACCAACCGGGGCGCAAACTGCCAGGCGGCATGCCAGATCAGGGCCAAAAGCAGGATGACAAGGGTCGGCGTGTGATACCAGGCAATGCCATCGCCCCCTGGCAGCAGACCCCGCAGGTAGATTCCCGTGGTCTCTAAAGTGGGGCTCCTGAAGGGGATCCAGGCCAGACAGCAGAACAAGAGAGTCGTTGACCAGCCAACGAGTGACGGAAGCCACCCTGTTGGCTTCGCCCCTCGTCCACGCCGGTCGCGCCAACCGCTCCAGGCACGATGCAATCCAAGCGCGATACCGTGCAACGCCCCCCACAGCACGAAGTTCCAGCTCGCGCCATGCCACAACCCACCGAGCAACATCGTGATGAACATGTTCACTTGTGTGCGGGTTGGCCCGTACCGGTTCCCGCCCAGGGGGATGTAGAGATAGTCGCGAAGCCAGGTCGAGAGGCTGATGTGCCAGCGATGCCAGAAATCCGCCACCGATCGCGCCAGGTACGGCATGCGGAAGTTTTCCGGAAGCTCGAAACCTAGTATCCGCGCGGTACCGATGGCCATCAGCGAATAGCCCGCGAAATCACAGAATATCTGCATCGAGTACGCCGCCACGGCCAGCCAGAGCGTCCCCGCCGAATAGATCTCGGGAGATCGATAAACCTGATCGACGAATATCGACAGGTGATCCGCAAACAGCGACTTCTGGATCGCACCGCCGATGAACAACTGTGCACCGCTCACGAAGTTGGGCCAGGTCACGCGCAAGGTCCGGTCGAGCTGCGGCAGGAAGCTGGATGCGCGCAGGATAGGGCCGGCCACGAGTTGTGGAAAGAATGAAACGAAAAGGAAGAATTTGACCGGATCGCGACTCGGGCCGATCTTGCCGCGATACAGGTCGATCAGATAGCTCATCGTGTGGAACGTGAAGAACGAGATGCCCACAGGCAGCACCACATCGACCTGGTCCCAGGCACGCGCGTCGAACAGCCGCGCAATGTTGTCGCCGAAGAAGTTCGCGTACTTGAAATAGCCGAGCGTGCCGAGACTCAGCGCCACGCTCAGCCAGAAGTAGAACTTCTTCCTGGCTGGCGTCGATGCGTTGTACATCGCAAGTCCGAGGCCCCAGCCCCATAGCCCGTACATGAATATCAGCAGGACATAATTTGCGTTCCAGTTGCCGTAGAAGATGTAGCTCGCGATGAGCAGCATCCAGATACGCCCCCGCGCGCTTCGAATCAGCGCCATTAGCGCCAGGACGAGCGCGAAGAAGGCGAAGAACGTGATGGAGGTGAAAATCATCAGATTCGGCAATCGGAGGCGAGTTGGGGGCCGAGCTCATCCACGAGATCGAGCAGGGCATGACCGACGGCTGCGTGACCCGCCGCGTTCAGGTGCCCGCCCGGCAACAGGGCATTGTTGAAGCCGAAGGGCGGCTGCCCGGTGCGCGCGAGCGATTCGACCAGATACTCACCCGTATCATGGAAGCTCACGCCCGCCCGGGTCGCCGCTCGCACGGCCACGACCTCCGCTGCACTCGAAGTCGCCGCAACGGCAGCCTTGCGGTGCGGCGCATAGCTCAGCCCGTTGATGTACAAGAGGGCTGCCGGCGCCTGTGCGCGAAAGCGACGGAATATGAAGGTCAGGACTTCGACGTCACTCGGAGCCGGCACCGACGCGCGGCCTGGCGCCGCTTGCGCCGCCTGCGCTTCGCCGAAGCTTGATAGGCCGTGGCGCCAGGAATCAATCTGCCCGATCAGGTCGACGACCATGGGCTTGAACTGGGCCGATAGCCGGGTGGCAAGGGCCGAGCGACTGAGGACTGGGCCGAAGATCCGCTTCAGGGATTCCTGCCCCTCGACCTGCATGACGGCGTCGACTATCGCCCCAGATCGCGGATCAACGATCACACTGAAGCCGGGCAGGGCAATATCAGTTTCCACGGCTCTCTCACTGATGACATAGACGACAAGGTCGGGCCGCAGCTGCGGAAGAAGCCTTGCCGCAACCTTGTGCATATCGCCCAGGAATAGCCCGTCGCGACCCCCATTCACGACATCGAGATGGGGATCGAGGCGCTCGGCTACCGAAGTGAAATTCTGATCCTGCGGGACCTGCAATGCGGCCGTGTAGGAGTCGCCAATCACCAGTACCCTGCAGCGACCGCCTTTTCGCGCCGGCTCACGGTCGTTCAGCCCGAGCGCGTTGAAATGGAGGTGTGTGAAACCTTCCTTCGCCTGGAACAGGTCGCTGCCCGGCTGATAGGAAAACCCGATTTCCGGATCGTAGGCTTGCGGTGACGGGCCTCCCACGAACGAACGTACGAAAAGCTCGCCGCTTCCCAGCACCACCAGCAACGCCAACAGGACCCGCACGAGAGTGCGCCCCCGTCCTTGCCGTGCGGCTTGCACCACACGCCCCCCCTGCCCCGTCACCTGCCCCCCGGTCAGCTCAGTGTGCCGACTGCTCGAGCAGTCCTGGAACATCCTGCGCCAGTACATCGAACCACATGCCCGCGTGTCGCACGAGCCCGGCCTGCGTGAAATGACATCCGTCACGCCATATCGGCCCCGCCAGCGTATCAGTATCCGGGCCCGATCGCAGGCCCAATGCTGCATAACCCAGCCCGAGCTCGCGCTGCGCAGCGTTGATCTCGAGATTGACGAGGTCCCCGCAGCGCGTGGCACGTGCGACATAAATTGGTGCCGCTATCCCGGATCGGCGGATACCATGAACCAGCGACAGAAACGAGGCGCGGTAGGCCTCGGCACCGGTGCCGCGGTCGCTCTCGCCCTGGTGCCACAGGATCGCGCTCACGCGCAGGCCAGCGCGCGACAGCGACTCGCTCAATTTGTTGAACCTGCCGGACAGCATGCCGCCGGGAGCCCAGTCTTCCACGCGGGTGCCACCGAGCCCGATGGGTGCAATGATCACGTTCGCCGCCAGATCGCTCTCGATGATCTGTTGCGCAAGCGGAATCCACACGCTGCCACCGTCGCCTCCAGCGCCGAGCAGGGGGTCTTGCGCCTCGAAGCAGCGCCCGTCGAACAAACTGAAGTTGTAAATTCCGGGCGCGCTTCCGAAACGACCTGCGCCCGAATTGGCGGAATTGGATTGTCCGAATGTAGCCAACACCAGCGTGCGCGGCCCGATCCCGGCACAGCTTGCCGGCCGGCGGCCGATACTCACATCGTAGCCTCCACGTGCCGCCCAGCTTTCGAAGGCCCCACCGCGCACGAGCCACACCGCATAGTGATACGGAAACAGCTCGTAGCGGTGTGAGATCACGCCATATGCATACGCGCATATCATCGTGACAACACATGTCGCGACCACCAAGCCGCAACGCCCGCGTCGTCCGCCTCTCTTCCTTGCCGACCGCACCTCACCGGCATGCTCGGCGCGAGGGACTTCCTCAATCGCGCGCTTACCCCCACCCATCTGTCGATCATGTCACAACATCCGGGCTGAACGCCCGCCCACAATGCCACATAATCCCGCCATGCCTGCACCGACGGGATTTTGGGCACGAATGAGGGCACGCACCGATTGAAAGTTTCAGTTCACGTCTCCTTTGATGACCTGCCGGAAGGCGCCATCGAACTATGCCGCTCCGTGACACAGCGCAGGTGGTTCGAGTCCCTCGACTGGTATGAGTGCCTGTACTCCACGGCCCTCGCAGGCACCGTGAGGCCCCGACTGTATGTGGTTAGGGATGACGCAGGCGCGGTATTGGCCTGTCTGTTTTGTTGCACCAGGGAGGCGCAGCATCGTGAACTTTCGAGCCTCAGCAACTACTACACCATGGAGTTCAGTCCCATCATTGGAGTTGGGGCGGACGTGCGAGAAGTTGCCCACCATCTCGCGCAATTCATCGGCGCGGAACGGCCACTTTGGCATTCCGTTCGACTCGACTACCTCAAGGATTCGAATCCCGCAACCGCGGAGCTGGTCGATGCCCTCCGAAGAGCAGGCTATTCAGTGCGCCGCCACCGCCAGTTCGAGAACTGGTACCTGGATTGCGCCGGCATCAATTTCGACCAGTACTATGCGGCCCGGCCATCGCGCCTGCGCAACACGATCGAGCGCAAAGGCCGAAAACTGCATAAGATCCATGACGTCCGCATCGAGCTCTATCGATATCCGACAGATGACATCCTGCGCGGTGTGCACGATTACGTAACCGTCTACGGCTCGAGCTGGAAACGGCCCGAGCCCCATCCGGATTTCATTCCGGATCTCGCACGACGCCTCGTCGCAAACGACTGCCTCCGATTGGGAGTGCTCTACGCCGACGGGAGGCCGGTCGCGGCACAGTTCTGGATCACAACCATGGGCGAGGCGTGCATCTACAAGCTCGCATACGATGAGCAGTTCGCCGACCTGTCGGTCGGGGCAATACTGTCCCGTGAAATGTTCAAACAGGCTTTGGATCGCGATGGCTCGGCTTGCATCGACTACGGAGTGGGCTCCGAGGCGTACAAGCGCGAATGGATGTCGGCGGCGCGCGAAATATTTGGCGTCCGCGCCTACTCGCGCCGGACGATCCGGGGCATGGGTCATATCTTCTCGGCACAACTGCGCACCATTGCAAGGCGCCTGATACCCCGGCGCCAGTGAGTGTCGCTCCGCGATCCACGGAGGGGCGCTATTTCTTCTGCGCGCTCTTGCCAGCCGCTTCCGCCGCCACAAGTTTCTTCCTGAGTCCTGGCAGCGGATAGCCGTTGTCATAGGCCATCTTTGCCAGCTTCCTCGCCCGCTCCAGATCACCAATGTCGACGAAAAACAGGCCCGCTACGTAGTTGATCTCGACAGACTCGGGCGCTAGCCGCAACGCTTCTTCATATTGCTTGCGCGCTTCCTCTCGCCCACCCGTCTTGAAGAGGTAGTTCGCGTAGATTACGCGCACCGCGGCGTCGTCAGGCCGAAAAGCAATTGCACGGTCAAAGTAGCACTCCGCCGATGGGATGGAGTCATCGATCGGAAACTGCCCGCCTGCCAGCGCGTACCGCGCAATCGACTTCAACGCGCGATGGTGGTTGGGAAACGCGCGCAGCGTGTACCTGAGATCGCCGAGGACCGTCCCGCTACTGCCGTGCCTGAGGGACTCTACGTCGGGCGTGAAATGGAATGTCTCGACGATCGGCAGATTGTCCCGCTTGTTGACCGGGTCCCTATAGTCAAACGGGCCATACGCATTGTGCAAGTCGCCGCATCCCGGTACTTCTTGCGCGAGCACGCACGATCCCCACGCCAGTGAACACAGGATCCCGGCCCGCAATGCGAACACCTTCACGGCTTCTGACCTCGCATGACGCAGCGCTCCCCAATCGCCTGGTGCCGGATCATACCCGTTACCCGCCGGGGCCGGAGATTTGCCCGCGCAGTGCACATCTGCCAACTGAGACGGGGTTCACATTTGGACGAGCACTCCTCGCACGCCGGGTCATGAGTTCGCGACGCAAGCGAGGCTTGCTGCAATGCCATGCTGTCGGCACCCTGCGACATGGCCGCAAGCAGGAGACGCCTATATAGTTCACCTGATACGCGGTCGGCGCCATGGCGCAATGCCAGGGCTCTTCTGGAGACGGAAACATGTCCACTCGTAGAGACTTCTTGATGACATCGGCGGGCCTGCTCGGAGCGACGGTGCCGCTCATGGGCAGGTCGCAGGCATTGCCTTGCCCGCCGCCGCAAATGTCCGCAGGCGGAAGCGGCCCTGCCTCCACGGCGTGCGTACGATCGACCATGCCCGAGTACATCTCGACATTGGTCCCATTTCAGGTGCGCTCACTCGCAGGCAACTATGCGCCTTCGAACGGCACTTCGACCTTGCGATCGGTCATGCCTTCCATGTGGGCTGGCAACGACGACATCATGCGCCCATGGAGCGGAGGTGCCAAATCCACAAGTGGCACCAAGATGTACGTGCACGGCGGCGGCCATGCCGATTCGTCAAACAATAGTCTTACCAGCTTCGACTTCGCCGGTAGTTCGCGCCCGACAGGCTGGTCTGTCGAAAATGCCGGCCAGACCGGCGTGACCTCCGACATGTCGTCGGGCTCCACCGGTGCGCCGATCTCGGTACATACCTACGACGGCATGGTGGACATGGGCACGGCGCTCTATCGCTTTGGAGGCTCGTCCTATCCGTCGGGTGGATTTACGGTTCAGGCACTGCGTTACGACAAGGCGGCTTCGATTTGGACACGCCTGCCAACCTGGCCAGGCATGCAGTTCGCCGGCATGGCGCTCGCCAATGGCGCTGCAGGCAAGATATTGCTGATGGACCGATGGGTCAGTTTCAACACTTATGCATTCTATCGGGTGGCCAGCAATAGCTGGAGTCCGCTGCGATCTGTCAGCGCACAATGGAACAGCGACGGGAGCTCGGCATACGATCCGGCCACGAACACCGGCCTGACGATCGGGGGAAATGGCTACGGAGCCACCGCGTTTTCGATCGGCATCGACTGGTCGGGCGAAACAGTCTCCCAGTCCAGCCGCTCCATGCAGACTTTTGGCGGTGGTGCTTCGCTGGTGTGGGATCCGACACGGTCCTGCTATTGGTGCTTTGGCGCAGCTGCCAATACCGGCACTCTCTACCAGATCAATCCTTCGAATTTCTCGGTCACTGCGCACACGCTGACCGGCGACGTGCCCTTGACCCCGGAGAGCGGCGGTTCCGGTTCATACGGGCGATACGTCATGCTTGATTCGTGGCGTGCGATAGGCTCGGTTTCGAGCCGGTCTTCCCCTGCATTCGTGATCCGCCTGCCCTGATATTGCAGCGCCCCTTATTTCGCTGAACGGCGCTGCCCGAGCGTCGGCGGAACGCCTGCACGGAGTGTGGTCGCGTGCGCCCTCGATTCTGTTCGTGCAACGACGGGTGTCAATCGCAATCCCGCCAGCAGCGCGAGCAACCAGACCAGCACTTCCGCTTTCAGGAAGTCGGCGAATTGCCCACCAATGAACACGACTACGAGCCCGGCGCAAGTAGCGGCCATTACGCCGACATCAAGCAGAGGCCGCCTTGCGTTGACCCAACGCCGTGCGACAAGGAAATTCTTCATCACCCAAAGCCACAACAGCGAGAACATGATCGCCCCAGGAAACCCTTGCTCCACCAGGGTGCTGATGAATGTGTTGTGCGACGATCTGCCACCCGACTCCGTAAGGTAGATCTTGTCCAGATATTGCGGACTGAGGGTTGCAAACCCGCGATGGCCCACGCCGAGTGGGTGGGAAGCGAACATGCTGAGCCCGGCCTTCATCTGCACGATTCTCCCCTCGGCGCTGTTGTCCAGGGTCTCTTCTTTGTTGACGGCTGCTTCCATGGTTTGCATGCGCGCCCAAAAAGCGTCCGAGGCGACGGCGCCAAAACCCACAACGCCGAGAATTGCCAGCGTATAGAAGAGACGCGTGTTCTCCTTTGGTCGCAGCGCAAAGATCGTGACCCCGCCCATGAAGAGCGCCAGGAACGCTCCACGACTGCCGGTAAGAACCACCATGTTGAGAATGAACGGCACCGAAACGAGCGCCGCATAACGCCGCCAGTCGCGCTTGATGAAAATCAGCATGGCGCCAGCCACCGCCGCCGTCGCGGCATGCATGCCGAGTGTATTGGAGTCGTCAATTCCGGCACCACCGACCCCATCAAGCCTCCCGCCGGGTGCCGCGGTACCGAGCGCCACCAGCCCCAGGTAGAAGCTCCCGAGCACATGCGCCAGCAGGAAATCAGCGGTCAGCAGCGGGGTGTCAATCAGCCTGTACACCATGTAGTAGACAATGATGAACTTGGTAAAAATGATTGCGCATTCACGGTGCAATTGTGGGTCAATTGCCCATGGGCTCTGGATCCAGAGCCAGATGGTATAGAGCACAAGGAAGATCCCCGGGAAAGTCTTGTACCAGGGCGTACGGGCAGGATCGGGCTTCAGGCGCAGGATCGCGATCGCCGTGACGACCGCGGCCAGCATTGACCAGCGCAGGTCTGGCAGGCCCTGGCCCCACCACCGATTCGGGGCATCGAGGTAGAAGACCGCGATATAGGTGTAGAGCCCGTAAATCGGATGGCGGAACAACGCCATGCCGAGCCCGACAATGAAGCACAGGAAGAATATGACCGCCGTCAGCGACATGGCGCGCCACCGAATTGCCGCACGAGCCAATGGCCGCAGTGGCCATTGAATTCCTCGAGATGGCGGGCCTGCGAAAACGTATGGTCAGCACCCGGCATGTCCATGACCTCGACACCGCTGCGCGCGAGCCCCCGCCGCCACTGTGCATCGGACCTGCAGCGCGCGCGGAACTCCTCGGCGGTCAGGTCGCGACCGCTCTGTATGATCAGTACCGGCCCGGTGTAGTGGCTGAGACCCGCGCGCATGGCCTCGATGTACCCCCCGGCCTGCGGTTCGGCAGGCCGCTTCGCCGCCCGCGCGACGTTGCCGAACAGGGACCCGGCCGAGCCGAGAAAATCGAAGCCGCCGCTGAAGAGTTTGCGCCAGAAATCGGCCTGCAGCAGCCGCCTGACATAGTAGTGCCTGACCACGGCCGCGGCCTGCGACTGTTCGGATCGCACCCAGGGGTTCATCAGGATGAGGCCCGCGACACGCGGATCGGAACGGCAATACATCAGCGCGGCGGACGCGGCGTCGCACAGGCCGAGCAGCACGACGCCGCGCTGCGGCCGGCAGGCGGAATCGATGGCGTCGATGGCGGCGCGAATGTCATCCGCGGCGTGCTCAAAACCCACGTAGTCGCCATCGCTGTCGCCCATGCCGCGATAGTCGAAGCGCAGCACCGGAAAGCCCGCGGCCGCCAGCGAGCGAGCGCTCGACACGAACTGCCGGTGGCTGCCCACGCGGTACTGCGGCCCGCCGACGACGACCAGCACGGCGACGTCACGCTGATTGCCTGCCGCACGGTGGAGGACGCCCAGGAGCGCGCTGCCCTGGCAGCGGAACACAAGCGGCCCCACGAGGCCCGCGACCTCGCTCATGAAGCGGCCACCAGCGCCGGATTCGTCACGATCTCGGTCGCCATCCAGAACGGCTCGCCCTGTACTCGAACATGGTCGACCTGGCAGCCGATCGAGCGCGCCTTCTCCAGCGCCCGCTGCGTGCCGGGAGTGACCGGCGCCGCGGCATCCACGACCACTTCGAGCCAGCGAATGGGCGGAAAGGAGGCCGTCAGTTCGGCGTGCAGATCGAGGGCATCGATATCCGCGCAAAGCCCGGCCGACAACGCGTAGCCTGCCACTTCCAGCGTCTCGCCCGCAATCAGCCGCGCGCGCAGCTCCGCGGCGGTCTCGCTGCGGCCTTGCTCCATGCGCGACGCCATGACCCGGATTCGCAGGAACTGCTCGATCAGGCGCGCACCGCTCGTCACGGGCTGCCAGAATGTCGCGCGGCGCAGCCCGGGCTCCTGCCGGCGCGCGAAGCTTGCGGCAAGCAGCGCACCGAAGCGGATGCCGAGCACCGACGTGACGCGCCAACCGAGCGACGCGCTCCATGCGACCGCCGCGCCAAGGTCTTCGATCCAGCGCCCGACGCGGGCGTCCGCGAACTCGCCGTCGCTGTCTCCCGTGCCGGCGAGATCGACGCACAACACGCCCCGGCCCTCGATGCGCGCGCGCCGCGCGAAATCGCTGACGATCCGTCGGCTCTTGTTCATCTCTTCGGCAAACGGCGGCACGACCAGGGTGCACTCACCCGTCGCGAGCGCGGGCGTGCGGAGCAGCGCAAAGACACGGCGACCTGCCGCGCCGATGAACTCCGCGCGCAGGCCGTCGTCGATCACTGTCCGAGCTTGTCCGCGAGGAACCGCGACAGGGTGCCGACGGTCGCGAAGGTGTCGGCCGAGACCTCGTCATCATCGACCTGGATGCCGTACTGCTCCTCCATCGTCGTGATCAGGGTGACCACTGCCATTGAGTCGAGCTCGGGGATCGCCCCCAGCAAGGCGCTGCCTTCCGTGAGGCGATCCGCGCGCTCACCGAGCTGCAGGGCGGACTTGAGCAGATTCCTGACGCCATCCAGAGTATCCAAGACTTCTCTCCCGTTGCCTGGCGGACATATTGTAGCGGCCGCGACCGGGTCGACCGCACACTGGTTCAAAGTTTGCTAAGGTCCGCGATTACACAGTTGAGCAGCAGTCGATGACCCAGATTTTTGGATACGCGGGTCGGTGGGCCATGCACGACCCGGCCGCGCTGCGCCTGCACGCGCCCGCAGGCCTCGATATCGCCGAGATCGCGCCCAGCGGGGCCTTGCTCGCCGCCCGCGGCATGGCCCGCAGCGGCGACCTGCTGGTCGCCGTGCGCGGCCAGCCGGTGTGGACCCGCGGCGGCCGATACACGCGCGACGGCACCGACAGCGCCGGGCTGCTCGCGGCCTACCAGGCGCGCGGGAAGGCTTTGCTCGAGGACCTGCGCGGCCGTTTTTCGCTCGCGATCGTCGACGGGGACCGACGCGAGGTGCTGCTCGCGATCGACCCGATGGGCATCGAGCGCCTGTGCTGGGCGGTCGTCGGCGGCGGCCTGGTGTTCGGCGACTCGGCCGAAACCATCGCCAATTTCCAGCCGCTGCACGCGCCGCTGCGCGCGCAGGCGGCGCACGACTTCCTGCTTATGCACATGATCCCGTCACCGGATACAGCGTATGAGGGCGTACGCAAGCTCGAACCGGGCACGCAGCTGCATTTCGCCGATGGTCGCGCGAACCTGGGCTGCTACTGGCAACCGCGATTCAGCGAACGCCGGGAATCATTCGAGAGGCTGCAGGCGGGACTGCGCGGCGCGCTCGATGCCGCCGTGGCGCGCTGTGGCCCGGATGCGCAGACCGGTGCCTTCCTGAGTGGCGGCCTCGACAGCTCGACCGTTGCCGGTGTGCTCGGCAAGGTGAGCGGTAAGCCAGCGCGCACCTTCTCGATCGGCTTCGGCGTCGAGTCGCACGACGAGATCCGTTACGCCCGCATCTCGGCGCGGCATTTCGGCTGCGACTCGACCGAGTACAACGTCACGGCCGACGATATCGTCGCGGCCTTCGACCGCATAGCCACGGCCTACGATGAACCGTTCGGCAATTCATCCGCCGTGCCCACCCTCTTCTGCGCGCAGCTCGCGGCGCAGGCGGGCATCGGCCACCTGCTCGCCGGCGACGGCGGCGACGAGATCTTCGGCGGCAACGAGCGCTACGCGAAGCAGCAGGTTTTCGAAGTGTATGGCCGACTGCCGGCCTGGGCACGCCGCGGCATCCTCGAGCCGCTGAGCCGCGCCATTTCGCCCGACAGTGCACTCACGCCGCTGCGCAAACTGCGCAGCTACGTCGACCAGGCACGCATCCCGCTGCCGGAACGGCTCGAGACCTGGAACCTCTTCTACCGCACGCCACATGCCGAGATCTTCGAGCCGGAGTTCGCGGCGGGCATCGATGTTCGCCGGCCCATCGACACGATGGCACGGGTCTACGGCGAGGTGCGGGACAGCACGCTGCTGAACCGCATGCTGCACTACGACTGGCACTTCACGCTCGCCGACAGCGACCTGCGCAAGGTGGTCACGATGTGCGACCTCGCGGGCGTGCAGGTCTCGTTCCCGATGCTCGATCCCGAGCTCATCGACCTCTCCCTGCGCGTGCCGACGCGCATGAAGATGGAGGGCCGCGAGCTGCGCAGCTTCTACAAGCGCGCGATGGCGGGCTTCCTGCCGCAGGAAGTGATCGACAAGCAGAAGCACGGGTTCGGGCTGCCGTTTGGCGTCTGGCTCAAGGACCATGCGCCGCTGCGCGACCTGGTCTTCGGGCACCTGAAGCGGCTCGGGCAACGCGGCATCTTCCGCCGTTCATTCCTCGAGCGCATCACTGCCGAGCACGCCAGCGGCGAGCCCGGCTACTACGGCTACGCGATCTGGGACTTTGCGATGTTCGAGGCCTGGCTTGCAGCCCACCGTCCGCGCGGCATCTGACGAGCCGCGCGAACGGCAACTGCGGTTCAGACCTGCGGGCAGGGGATGAACTGCTTCGAGAAGATGATCTGGTCGAAGCGCTGCCAGAAGGTGCTCATGTTCGCGCCGTTGTGGTAAATCCAGCACAGCATGGCGTTCCAGCCCGGACGCGCAACGCTGCCTACGCTGTTCGCCCCACCATCGTAGTGAGCCGGATAGGTCGCGTCCCAGATCTTGGTGTATGCAGTCTCGCCAGGGTGCGCCGCCCAGACTTCGAAGCGCGTTTCGTTGACGCCATTGCGCCCCGGCACCACGTGATACAACAGTGTGTCCCAGCCGCCGGAGTAGGCCCATTTCGGGCTCACCGGATTTCGCGTGCCTGTCGACACTTGCGCCAGCGGCGCGTAGTTGTAGCCCTGGTAGACGTTCTGGATGTTCGGCATGCCGACCGACTGGGCGCCTTCCCAATAGCCCCCGTAGGTCACGAGCTCCTGGGCCGTGTAGGAATCGTTGGTCGTCGTGAAGGACGTGAATTTGCCGACCGAGATGTTCCCCGGCGTCGTACGGCGCGGGTCCGCCATGACGCGCACCTGCACGTAGAAATCATGGCCATCGTAGAAACTGTTCTGGTCCGCGGGATGGCCATACCAGCCCGACTTTGCGTTGCCGGCCTGGCCCCAGTTGAGGCCCTGGGCGCCTCCGTCGGTAGCCACGTAGGTACCGAGCGTGAGAGTACCACCGGCAGCCGGATCGTCCTGCCCGCGGCCGTTGCTTGCGCCGGTGAGCGGCGAGAATGGACGCCACCAGTAGTTGCCGTCCATTCCAGGCGAATTGCGGGTCAGCTGCATGTAGCCGCCACCATCCGCGCCGCCACTCGGTATCCACTCCACGTATCTTGCATCGGCGTCTCCGACGGCCAGCGGATCGTTGCCGCCTCGATAGCCGCCGGTCCAGCGGAATGCATCCACTTCGGCTTTCGAATCGAAGTTGTGGTACCAGACGACCCCCGCCCCGCCGATGCGGGTGGCCCAGTCTGCGGCAGCCGTCGGGGTGGCACACGGCGTCGATGACGAGGTGCCACCACCCATGCTCACGCCGGGGGGCGGACAGGGTTTGGCCTGTCCGAATCCGATGCCCGGAATCGCGGCGCCTGCCACGGTGGCCGTGGTAACCAGGAAATCTCTACGCTTCATCAAGCTGCTCCAGCGCGGACGCGCGCGTTTCTAGGCACCGGACGAAGTTTCCTCCGTCCCAAGCCATCCATCAAATGCGGACCGGCGGATAAGTTAGTGAACCAGTCCACAATTTGCACCATGTCGCCATAAGCACACAGTCTTGCGAACACGGATATGATGCCGGCGCGACAATTGCGCCCGGTACGCCCCTGCATGAATCCACTTTCCAGCGTCGAATCAGGCCTGATCCGCACCGCGGGCCGCTTGCTGGCTCGCCGCGGGGCGCGTGCTTCGCTGCTCGTGCTGATCTACCACCGGGTCCTCCCGGCGCCCGATGGCATGCTTCCCAGTGAACCAGACGCCGTTTCCTTCGCGCAGCAGATGGATCTCCTGGCCGAAAATTTCGTGGTACTGCCGCTTCGCGAAGCCGTCACCCGGCTGCACCAGGGCAAGCTGCCTGCCCGGGCGGTGTGCATCACGTTCGACGATGGCTATGCCAACAATTTTACGGTGGCCGCGCCGATCCTGCGCGAACGCGGGCTTCCCGCCACGGTATTTGTCGCACCTGCCTACCTCGATGGCGGTTGCATGTTCAACGACACGATTTTCGAAGCCTGCCGGGCAGCGCCGGAACAGGTCGACCTGGGCATGTTTGGGCTCGGGCACCTGGCATTGCCGGACGCGGGGGCCCGCATCCGTGCCGCGCAACACATCGTCGATCAATGGAAGTACCTGCCGCCCGGGGAGCGGCGGCAGCTCGCGGACCGGTTTTCGGCCCATGTCGGCGCGACCCCGAATACGGGTCTGATGATGAGTGCGCAACAGGTGGCGCAGATGCCCGCGCACGGAATCGAGATCGGCGCGCATACATTGACCCATCCGATCCTGGCACGCCTGCCCGCGGACGAGGCGCGGGACGAGATCGTCGGCAGCCGCAGGCGCCTCGAGGAAATCACCGGCCAGCCGATCCTGAGTTTCGCCTATCCCAATGGCCGGCCGCATCGCGACTACGCGCGCGAGCACGTCGCCATCGTTCGCGAAGCCGGATTCGAACTCGCGGTATCGACGAGCTGGGGCGCGGCGACCGCGGGCTCGGATCCCTTCCAGGTCCCCCGCATCGCACCCTGGGACAAGACTCCGCTGCGTTATGCGGCGCGCATGGTCAACGCGTATCGGCAGCGGAGCTTCGCCTGCGTCTAGCATCCATGAAGTCGAGCACCTGATCGGCGACGTCGCTCCAGCTGCCGACAGCCAGCGCTCGCGAGATCGCCTGCGGTTCCCAGTCCCGGGCCAGCACCTTGTCGAGTGCGTCCGCCGTTGCGGCGACATCGCCGATGCCAACCAAGCGGCCATTGACGTCGTCCTGCACGAAGCGGGGATTGTCGCCCGCCGGCGTCGTCACGACCGGCAATCCAGCGGCGAGGGCCTCGAGCACCGAATTGCAGCAACCCTCGCGCTCGGTGGCGAGTGCGAAGACATTCGCCGCCTGCAGCCAACGTGCGACGGCGTCGGGCGGCACGGCGCCCACGAAGGTTACGGCCTCCTCGACGCCGGACTCGCGCGCCACCTGCGCCAGCGCCCGCGGATGGTCCGGCTCGTAGGCGGGCCCGCCAATGATGGCGAGGCGCGTGCCCGGTCGCCGCGCTCGCAGTGTCGCGAGCGCGCGGACCAGCACTCCATGCCCCTTGCCGGCAATCAGGTGCCCGACGCTGACGATCAGCGGCACATCGGGTGGCAGGCCGATCTGCCGCCTCGCCTCCGCCCGATCGCCCGGGCGGAACGCGCTGCGGTCCACGGCATTGGGCGCCACGAGGATGTCCCGCGGGTCGACGCCGGCATCCACGGCAAGGTCTCGCAGCGAATGGCTCACCGTGATGCAGCCGTCTGCGCCGCGAAGTGCCCGCACGAGTTGCGGTCCGATCCGCGGATGGCGGATGGCGTCCACTTCCATGCCGCGCAATGTGACGAACACGGGCACGCCGAGGCGCCGTGCGGCACGCACGCAGCCAACTCCGTCCGGGTAGCCGAAGTGCGCGTCGATCGCATCGAGCCTGCCTGCGGCGTGCAGGGCGGAGAGCCCCGGATGGACACTGCGCTCGAGCCAGCGCGCATCGAGCGCCTTCAGCACGCCGGGCAGGTAGAACATGGGCGCGTGTTCGATCGTGACGGGTCCCGCCTCACGCAACGGCGCGCGGGCCCAGGATGGCAGCGGACGCAGGATCGGCAAGAAGGGCACGGGCTGGATAACGCGCAGGTCCGCCTTCTCCGCCATCGCCGCAAGCCGGCGCAGCACGAAGGCACCGGCTGCCGGCGAATCGGGCGTGGGCAGCACGCGACAGACGCTGGCGATCCTCATCGGCGACGGTGACGCGCGATCGCGTCATGGTAGACACGCTCGTAGCGGGCCACGGACTCCCGCCAGCTGCGTTCCGTCTCGACGTAGCGCCGGCCCACTTCCGCATCGCCCGCCCACTCGGCGCGCCGCGCCAGGAGCCGGGACGCGACTCGTGCGAGATCCCCGGGATCTCCGGCATGGAATAGCCGCCCGCGCAACGCCTCCGGCACGACTTCGAGATGCCCACCGACATCGGAGGCGATGAACGCCCGGCGCATCGCCATGGCCTCGAGGGGCTTGAGCGGCGTGACCGTCTCGGTCAGCCGGATCGAGTGGCGGGCATAGACCAGCAGGTCGATCTGCGCGTAGTACTGCTGCACGCGGGCGTGCGGGACCCGGCCGACGAAATGCACGCGAGAGCTCATCCCGAGGTCCGCGGCAAGCCTTCGCAGCGCCTCCTCCGCGGGGCCGCCGCCGACGAGCAGCATTCGCGCCTCCGGGTGCGTGGCGAGGATCGCGGGCATCGCCCGCAACAGCACGTCGATCCCTTCATAACCATAGAACGAGCCGATGAAGCCGAGCACCGGGCCGGGCCCGAGCGCAAGCTCGCCGGCCAGGGCGTCGTTCCGCCCGGGCGTGCCATCGAAGGCCGCGGCATCGACCGCATTGGGAATCACGGTCACCCTCTCCGGCGCGATGCCGCGCACGAGGATGTCCTTGCGCAGGCCTTCGCAGATCGTCGTGATCGCATCGGCGCGGCGAAACACCCAGGTCTCGAGGCCGCGCGAGGCGCGGTAACGAAGGCTGCCGGCCGAGGACGTGCCATGATCGACGGCAGCGTCCTCCCAGGACGCCCGCATTTCATAGACGACCGGTAGTCCGAGCCGCCTGCCCACCTTGAGCGCGGCCAGCCCGTTGAGCGCCGGGGAATGCGCGTGGATCAGCTCGACGCGCTCGCGCCGGGCGATTTCCGCGACCCGCGCCGCGGTGTCAAGGGACACCATGGCCTGGTTGACGACAGGCAGGCGCCGCAGCAGCGACGCCCGCGGACGCGTGCGGTGGAACACCAGCCCATCGACTTGCTCTTGCTCCGCGGTCGCGCCGTAGTGCTTGCTGGACGTCACGTGGACGGTCTCGTGGCCGAGGCGGCGCTGCTCCCGCAGGATCGCCAGCGTGCGGAACGCGTAGCCGCTCTGCAGCGGCACGGAGTGGTCGAGCACGTGCAGGATGCGCAAGCCGTTCACCGCATCGCGGCGTTGCGCCGCATGAAGGCTTCGAACATCAGCAGCGTCCAGAGCGGCGCGCTGTAGTCGCGCCGGCCCGATTCGTGGGCGCTCACGATCTCCTCGAGCACATGCTGCTCGAACAGTCCCGTTTCGCGCAGCGTGTCACCGAGCACCGCCCTGCGGACCGTCTCGCGCAGCGGGCCCCGGAACCAGCGGATGAGCGGCACCGCGAAGCCCATCTTCGGTCGATAAAGCACGTCGTTCGGCAGCCAGGGCTCCATGCCTTTCTTCAGGAGTCGCTTGCCCTCCCCGCCGCTCATCTTGAAACGGCTCGGCAGGGTCCCGAGCCATTCGACGAGCGGATGGTCCATCAGCGGCTCGCGCACTTCGAGCGAGTGCGCCATGCTGGCCCGATCGACCTTGGTGTTGATGTCGCCGACCAGGTAGGTCTTGAGATCGAGATACTGGATCAGCGCGAGCGGGTCGTCGGTGCCCGCGCGCGCCGCGTGGCGCCCGAACAGGTCATCGACCCGGTAGCCGCCGAGTGATGCGCGCATCGATGCCGAGAAGAGCCGTCCACGCAGCGGCGCGCGCACGATCGACACGCTCTGCAGGTAGGCTTCGACGGAATCGCGCGCCAGCGACTCGAACGTGGTCTTCGCGCGCAGGACCCGTGGCGCCCAGTCTGCCTTCGGGTAAAGCCGCCCGAGCAACCCGAACACCGGGCGCCGCAAGCCGAGCGGCAGCGCCGAGCGCAGCTTCTCCTCCATCAGGTGCAGCTGGTAGCGGCGGTAGCCACCGAAGGACTCGTCGCCGCCGTCGCCGGAGAGGGCGACCGTCACGTGCTTGCGGGCGAGTTGGCAGACCCGGTAGGTCGGGATCGCCGAGCTGTCGGCGTAGGGCTCATCGTAGAGCCCTGCGAGCGTATCGACCAGGTCGAAATCGTCGCTCGCCACCTGGTCGACGTAGTGGCGCGTCTGGTAGCGGTCCGCCACCATCTGGGCGAAGCGCGTCTCGTCGAATGCGGGGTCGTCGAAGGAGATCGAACAGGTGTTGACCGGCGCGTCGCTGATGCGCGCCATCGTCGCCACGACGGCGCTCGAGTCGACGCCGCCGGAGAGGAACGCGCCGAGCGGCACTTCCGAAATGAGGCGCAGGCGTACCGAGTCCTGCAGGCGCCGGTCGAGTTCCGCCATCGCAT
>CAZRLI010000008.1:0-20227 GCA_964600535.1 uncultured Steroidobacteraceae bacterium
TGCTGCTTGCGTTGCTGCGGGATCGCATCGCGGGCGCGGCGGGCCTCCCGACCGACCAGTTCGAAGTCGCAAAGCTGCTGCACTACGAGCCGGGCCAGCAGTTTGCGTTGCATGGGGACTTCCAGGAGCCCAGCACGCCCGCGCTGGCGGGCGAAGTCGAACGCCGGGGCCAGCGCATCGCGACCTTCCTCATCTACCTCAACGATGACTACGAGGGCGGCGAGACCGACTTTCCGCGCGTCGGCCTTCGACATCGGGGGGCGCGCGGCGATGCGTTGCTGTTCTTCAACGTCGACGCCGCGGGCCGGCCGGATTTCAACACCGTGCATGCGGGGCAGCCGACGACGCGCGGCGAGAAGTGGGTCTTTTCGCAGTGGATCCGCAGTCGGCCGGTGAGCTGAGTCAGGCGAGGCGGATGACCAGGCGGCCCCGCCCCAGCAGGCGACCCGATTGCGAGACCTCATAGCGATAGGAGAGCGCGTCGGCGGTGGCCGCCTCCCGGCAGGCGAGGATGCCCAGGCCGGGCGGCAGGTCGTCGAGGTACTCGACCTGCCACTCACAGTCGCGCACGGCGACGATCATGCCGGGGCGTTGTCGGGCTTCGCCGGAAGGCGCCTGCAGCGCGGCATGCAGGGCCGCCGCCTGCGCGCCGTATTCGATCAAGGCGATCGCGGAAAGCCGGCCCGCGCGTCGCAGCGGATGGGCGGGATCGCTATGCGAGTCGGCGCGACACTCCATCTCGAGGTCGCTCCAGCGGATCGCGCGGTCGAGCAGGCACATCGGGCCGGCGTGGGGCAGCAGCTGGAGGATCTGCGCCCGGTCCTTCATCGCGGCTCCACGCGCACGCCGAGCGACTGCCCGTCGTGCGCGGGGAGGGCCACGCGTGTCGATTCGCGGCGTGCGATCGCGCGCAGCAGGGGCAGCGCGCGCAGCGCCGGATTCGACCGGCGCAGTGCCTCGAGTCCCGCCTCCGGCATGGCCGAATCGGGTTCGGGGAGCAGCGGCGCCGTTTCCCCTGCGAGCGAGAGCCGCGCGAGCGCGCGATCCGACTCGCGCCGGCACAACCACAAGGCGAGCGCCGCAGGACAAGGCACCGGGCGCGCGGCAAGCAGCGGCGGCGGCGGCGAGACATCGAAGGCCACGAGCAACACGTCGGTCGCATCGACGGTCGCGAGCGCCACTGCCTCGCGCAGCCCGGCCGCAAACGTGAAGTCGTGGGCCGAGAGGGTCGTGGAGGGGCCGCGCGCCCGCGCGCCGATGCTCCAGTAGCCCGACGCGGCGTTGTGCACCGAATTGTGGAAGTCGGTCGGCGACACGCTGCGACTGTCTTCGGCGAGCGCGACGCACAGCCGGTGCACGACATCCATGTCGGCGTCCGACGTCGCAAACACGGTCGCCAGCTCCGCGGCCCGTGACGCCCCAGGGCCCATCGCCTGCTCCGCGGCCTGCAGCGCGAGCCTGACGCCGAGTGGCGCCCGCCGGCGCTCGTTCGGCGGCAAGGTCGCCGGCTGCGGGGCCGGCAAGGGCTGCCGCTCGAAGGCCCGCTCGCCCGCGAGCACGGCCCGGCCCTCGGCCCACGAAGCGAGCCCCGGGGCCACGAGCCCGACGGCTTGGAGGTACACCGCGCTCATGCGCAACCGCCGAGTACGAGGACACAGTTGCTGCCGCCGAAGCCGAAGGAGTTGCTGAGCACGTGGCGCACGGGCGCTGCACGGCTCTCGAGCAGGATGTGGCCCTCGATCGCCGGATCCTTCGCCTGCGTGTTGAGGCTGCGCGGCAGCCATCCCTGCTGGATGCAGAGCAGCGACAGCGCAGCCTCGACGATTCCCGCCGCACCGAGCGTGTGCCCCGTCCAGCCCTTGGTGGAGCTGCGCGGCACCTGCGTGCCGAACTCGCCGCACACCGCGCGATCCTCCGCGAGGTCGTTGGCGGGCGTCGCGGTGCCGTGCAGGTTGATGTAGTCGATGTCGCGGGCGTCGAGCTGCGCGCGTGCCAGCGCCGCGCGCATGGCGGCGCGCGCGCCGCGGCCCTGCGGATCGGGCGTCGACATGTGATGCGCATCGCTGCTCTCGCCGTAGCCGAGCAGGCGGAACTCGGCGTCGCCGCGCTCCAGCAGCGCAAAGCCCGCGCCCTCGCCGATCGAGAGGCCATCGCGCTGCGCATCCGACGGCCGGCACGGCGCCCCGGAGATGAGTTGCAGCGAATGAAAGCCGTACAGCGTCGTGAGGCACAGGCTGTCGACACCGCCGACGACGGCCGCATCGCAATGGCCCGCTGCGAGCGCGCGGCTCGCCGCGGCGAACACCTTGGCGCTCGAGGAGCAGGCCGTCGAGATCGTGCAGGAGGGGCCGGCAAGGCCGAGCACGGTGCGCACGAAGTGCGCTGCGCTGAATGCGTTGTGCGTCTGCCGGTGCCGGAACCACGCCGGCAAGGTGGCCGCAGCGCGATCGCGCTCGCGATAGGCGCGCTCCGTCGCCTGCACGCCCGCGGTGCTCGTGCCGATGAACACGGCGATGCGCGCCGCGCCGAAGCGCGCGCGCCGCCGGTCCACGGCAGCCCGGAACTCGTCCTGTTCGAGCGCCGCGAGCGCGAGCCGATTGTTGCGGCAATCCCAGTCGGCGAGCGAACCGGCGAGCGGTGCCTCGAGCCCCGCCACCTCGCCGACCCAGGTGGACAAGCGGCAGCCCTCGACGGCCTGGGGCGCAAGCCCGCTGCGCTCCCGCTGCAGCGCCCCGACGTGCGCGGCGCGGCCACGGCCCGCGGCGGTCGTCAGGGTAAAGGCACCGATGGCCAGCGGCGTCATGATGCGGCCCGCCCGTCGAGCCAGTACTCGTGAAAGTTGAACCAGTTGTCCGGGTGTGCGCGCACCGCCTCTTCGAGCCGCGCCGCGTAGCGCTGCGCCTGTGCCTGCAGCGCCTCCTGGCGCGTGGCGCGCGGCAGCACCACCCGCGGGGCGAACAGCTCGAGCCGGCATTCGTAGCGATTGCCGCCGAGATAGACACCGAACCCCGTCAGCACGGGCACGTCGAGCGCGGCCGCGATCATCCACGGACCGGCGGGGAGGCGGACCCGTCCGCCGAGGAAATCCACCTCGACCGCGCGCTCGTCGGCACGCGCGCGGTCGGCGAGCATGCCGACCAGGTCGCCGGCTTCGATGGCGCGCTTGATGTCGAGGACCAGCTCGGGACCGCGGCGCCCGGCATCGATCGTGCGCGCCGCGAGCAACGGATCGAGCCGCTCGAGGAGCCCAAGGGCCATGCGCCCGACCTTGCGATCGAGCACGATGCGGATCGGCGCCTCGTTGCGCCAGGTCCCCTTGATGCGCAGCACCTCGAAGCTGCCGAAGTGCGCACCGAGCAGCAGGCAGCCGCGCGCGGCCCTCAGGGCCGCGAGGGCCTCGTCGGGGACTTTCGCGGTGATCTCGAGCGCGGCCGCGCGTCCCGCCAGCAGGTAGACGCGGTCGATGAACACGGTGGCGAACGCGTGGAAGTGCCGCAGGATGTCGCGGCGGCGCGGCGGCCGGCCGGTCGCACGGCGCAGGATCTCCCGGGACGCCGCGCGCAGGCGCGCTCCCGTGAGCCAGAAATAGACCACGACCGGCCACAGCAGCGCGCGCATCAGCGGACGGCCGGCAAGCAGCGTCACGCGGACGAGCAACGCCAGCATGGCAGGCGTGCTGCGCTCGCGATGGCTGTCCCAGGAGGGCAGGCCGCCCAGGACCTTGCGCTCGCGCGTCATGTCCCGGCGCACCCGAAGGCCCCGTGGGCGACCAGGCGCCCATCGACCAGGCAGCGGAACGCCCGCGTCCCCCCGGCCTGCTGCACCTCGATCGTCAGCCGGTCGCCCGGCAGCACCGGGGCGACGAACTTCGCGAACTGCAGCGGCTCGCGCAGGGTGGCGACAGCCGCGGCGGGCGCCATGCATTCCCGCACGAGCTCGAGGATCACGACGGCCGGCACGAGCGCGCGTCCGGGAAAGTGCCCGTCGAAGTACGCCGCGTCGGCGGGGATGATGGCCTGGCTGACGGACTTCATCGCACACCGAGGGCGGTGAGCAACGCCGCGCGCGGGATCTTGCCGTTCTCGTTGCGCGGCAGCGCATCGACGAGGCGCAGCGGCCGCGGCACGAAAACCGGATCGATCTGCGCAGCCAGGGCGGCACCGATCGCCAGGCGCGAGGCGCCAGGCGCCACGACGAGCGCCGCGGGGCGCGCGCCGCCCTCCGGCATGAAGACGACCGCATCGTGCACACCCGGGACCCCCAGCAGCCGCCGCGTGAGCTCCGCCAGCGACGCGCGCTTGCCGGCCACCTTGATCATGTCGGTGGCGCGCCCGATGAGCCGGAACGTCTGCGGCGTCTCGGGCTCGATCATGTCCGGCAGCGCGATCGGCGCCGGCAGGTGCGCGCCGTGGTAGAGGGCGCCCGTCTCCCGTGGCTCGAACCGGGCCCCCGCGTGCGCGCGCCAGGCCTCGCCCTCGACGGTGCGGCGCGTCGCCATGCTGCCCGCTTCCGTGCAGCCGTAGATTTCGAGCACGCGCGTGTGCCACGAGGCTTCGGCCGCTGCGGCCAGCGGCCGCTCGAGCGGCGCGGTCGCGCAGATCACCCGGTCGAGCGCTGGCAGGCGCAGGTTTGCCGCCATGCAGGCGCGCAGGTGTGCCGGCGTCGTCACGAGCACGCGCGGCGCGGGAATGCCGGCCAGCTCGTGTGCAATGTCGGCCGGCAGCAATGGCCGCCCGTCGCTCACGGCGCCGCCCGTCAAGAGGATGAGCGAGAGGGTCGTTTCGAGGCCATACATGTGCTGCGACGGAACGGTGGCGACCAGGTTGTAGCGCTGCCCGCCCGGCAGCAGCCGGTCGCGTGCAAGCCCTGCGGTCGCGAGCAGGCAGCCCCAGTGCTTCCCGTGGCCCGCGGGGCGGCCGGTGCTGCCCGAGGTGAACGCCAGGGCGAGCAGCCTGGCCGCGTCGACCTGCAGCGGTCCCCGCGCCGCGCGCGCGAGGTCCCGGCCGGCGAGGCTGTCATCCGTCACGATGCAGTGGTCCGGGTAGGCCGCCTGCAGTTCCGCGAGCGCCTGCGGCGCGCGGCTGGCCGGCAGCAGGCAGATGCGCCCGCCGTGCGCGGCTGCGAGGAAAGCCGTCAGGAAATTCCGCCGGCTTTCGCAGAGGTTGATGACATGGCGCGCAGCCGGCAGCCCGGCAGCGAGCCCCACCGCCTCGGCCTCGATGGTCGAGGCGGTCACGCCCGTCCCCCGCCGCCAGATCACGACGTCGCCCGGCCGGTGCGCGCCGAAGACCGGCATGGCCGCCGCGCTCATGGCGGACGCGGTCGCGCCGATCCGAGGCCCCGCAGGTAACGCAGGAAACCGTCGTGCCCGTGGTGGGAATAGGCGACCCGCCGGTAGAGGTACTCGCCGGCGAACACTGCGCCGAGGACGAGGTAATGGATGAAATTGGTGACCAGCGACCAGGTCGCCCGTGACGCGAACAGCGCGCAGGCGATTGCCGAAGCCGTGAGCAACGCGAGCACGATGACCCACAGGACCGTGACCCGGCGCGTGTAGCGCTCGAGGTCGGGCGGGAGCGCGCCACCGCGTGCGAGCTGCGCGAAGCGGGTCACCATCGGCACCTCGCCGGCGCGCAGCGAGCCCGCAAACACGGCCAGCAGCGACAGCGGTATCGCGACCGGCGGCAGGAACAGCAGCCACGGCCCAAGGCCCCCGCGCACGATGAAGATCGCGGCCACCAGTCCCGCCAGCAGCAGCGCCCAGGCCCGGCTCCTGCCTGCGCGCAGCCTGCCGTACAGCGGCAGGGCGCAGAGCACCGCGAGCGCGAGCCATTGCAGCCACGGGTGCGGCCAGATCACGGAGAGGTGGGCGAGCACGGGGTACGCCACCGCGAGCGCAAGCATGGCCGGGCGTCAACCCCGATCGAGGCGCCCGTGGACGTGGGCGGCGAGGTCACGCAGGGACGCGAACGCCGAGCGCGTGCCCGGCTCCGCGGAACGCAGCTCCACGCCGTACTTGCGCTGGATGGCGAGCGCGACTTCCAGCGCGTCGATCGAATCGAGGCCGAGGCTGCCGTTGTCGTACCCGAACAAGGGAGCGGTCGGCCGGATCTCCGCCGCCTTGACGTCCTGCAGGTTGAGCGCCTCGACCAGGAGAACGGCCAATGCGGCCTCGTTCCCGGTCTGCGCTAAAGTCTCGGTCGAATCGGGCACGTTTCGTTCCCCGGAATGAGTGTAATGCGTCCAGCGGAGACCAGTTTACCCGGATGGCTCGACCGGGGCTTGCGACGAATCGGAACCGGGATCGCGTTCAGCGCCTTTGGTGTCGGCGGCACCCTGCTCAGCTTCACGCTCTTTCCGGTGATCAGGCTCTGCACGCCCGACCGGGCCGTGGCGCAGCAACGCATCAACCGCGCGCTGCGCGGGACGCTGGCGCTGTTCATCTGGTTCATGAAACAGCTTGGCCTCATGACTTATGAACTGCACGGACTCGAGCGGCTCGCGCGGCCCGGCCTGCTGATCGTCGCGAACCACCCGACGCTGATCGACGTCGTGTTCATGCTGTCGCTGATCCCCGATGCGGGTTGCGTGGTCAAGCGCGCGCTGTGGCGCAATCCGGCCCTGCGCTGGCCGGTCATCTGGGCGGGCTACATCCCGAACAACGATGGGCCGGCGCTGATCGAGGACTGCGTGCGCATGCTGCATGGCGGGCGCTCGCTGCTGGTCTTCCCGGAGGGCACCCGTTCGGTACCGGGCCGGCCGCTCGAGCTGAAGCGCGGCGCCGCGCAGGTCGCGCTCGCCTCGCGCGCCGACATCCTGCCGGTCAGCATCGTCTGCGACACACCCTTCCTCACCAAGGATTCCGTCTGGTACCGCGTGCCCCCGAGACGACCGCACTACACCATCCGCGTCGAAGCGCCGCTGCCAGCCGACCGTTATGTGCCGATCGGCGTGCCGCACGCCGCCGCAGCCCGCCGCCTGACGGCCCGGCTCGCCGAACATTTCACGCATGAGATCCAGTCGGTGCTCGGTGGGGCCCCGCCCGCCGGTCTATAATCGGCCATCCGGGGGTTTCGTCCGACTGCGTGTCGATGCAAACAGAGCAAGAGATTTTCCAGCAGGTCAGGGACGTGCTGGTCGAGCTGTTCGAGTTGGATCCCGCGCGGATCGTTGCCGATGCCCGCTTGTACCAGGAACTGGACATCGACAGCCTCGACGCGATCGACCTGATCATCGAGCTGAAGCGGATCACCGGGCGCAAGGTGCAGCCCGAACAGTTCCGCCACGTGCGCACGGTCCAGGACGTGGTGGCCGCGGTCCGCGACCTCATGCAGGACCCGACGACGGCGTGACCGCGACGCACCCCGTCGTCAGGGAAGTGGCCGTCACGCCCGGTGGTGTCGCACTCGAACTCGGCCTGCCGGGCTCACTCGGCTGGTTCCGCGGCCATTTTCCCGGCCGCCCGATCCTGCCGGGCGTCGTGCAGCTGGCCTGGGCCGTCGAGCTGGCGCACGCGCACCTGCAGGTCGATACCGCCGTCCGGCAGGTCACGGCCCTCAAGTTCCGGCGGGTGATCCGCCCGGGGGCGACGGTCAGGCTCGAACTCGAATGGACGCCAGCCGGGTCGACCCTCGGCTTCTGCTACAGCGAGCGCGGCCTCGCCTGCTCATCCGGGCGGATTCACTTCTCGCCATGATGCGACCCTGCGCCGTCGTGCCGTATTTCGAACACGCGCGAACCCTCGCTGCGGTGGTGGAGGCCCTGCTGGCGCACGGCCTCGCCTGCTTCGTGGTCGATGACGGGTCGGGTGCCGCGGCGCATGCCGCCGCGGCGGCGCTGGCGGCGCGCCACCCCGGGAAGGTCACGCTGGTCACGCATGCGCACAATCTCGGCAAGGGTGCGGCGGTGCTGAGCGGCATGCGGTCGGCCGCGGCAGCAGGCTACACGCATGCGCTGCAGATCGACGCGGACGGGCAGCACGACACCGGCGACGTGCCGGCGTTCCTGCAACAGGCGGCAAGCCACCCCGCCGCGCTGGTACTCGGCCGGCCGATCTTCGACGCCTCGACGCCGCGCTCGCGTTTCTATGGCCGCTACCTGACCCACGCCTGGGTGTGGATCAACACCCTGTCGCGCGACATCGCGGACTCGATGTGCGGCTTTCGCGTCTATCCGCTCGCGCCGGTGCTGGCGCTGGCCGCTGGCGCGCGGCTTGGAACCCGCATGGATTTCGATACGGAGGTGGCGGTGCGCCTGCACTGGATCGGCACGCGCATCATCGCCGTGCCCACCCGGGTCACCTATCCCCGTGACGGCCAGTCGCACTTCCGCCTGTGGCGCGACAATGTGCGCATCAGCGCCATGCATGCCCGGCTTTTCTTCGGCATGTTGCGGCGACTGCCGACGCTGCTGCGGCGCCGGCATCGCCAGGCGCTGCACGCGTGACCCGGCCTGCCCTCGAAGCGCAAGTCACGGTCGAGATCCCGTTCCATGACCTCGACCCGGCGGGCGTCGCCTGGCACGGCCACTACGCCAAGTACCTCGAGCTCGCGCGCTGCGCGCTGCTGAAACGCATCGACTTCAACTATGACGAGATGATGCGGTCGGGTTACCTCTGGCCGGTCGTCGACCTGCAGTTGCGCTACCTGCGCCCGTTGCGCTTCGAGGATCGTGTCATCGTGCGGGCCCGCCTGGTCGAGTGGGAGTACCGCCTGCGGATCGAGTACCTGCTGCGCAGCGCGGCGACCGGCGAGCGGCTGACGAAGGCGAGCACCGTGCAGGTCGCAGTCGACGCGAAGTCCGGTGAACTGTGCCTGCGCTCGCCGGACATTCTCTTCGAACGCCTGGGCCTGCCGCCATGAGCCCGCGGCGTCGCTGGCTGGCCGCGGCGGCCGTCGCGGCGGCCTGCGTGGCCGGCAGCGCGCAGGCGGACGCGCTCTTCGACCACCCGCTCACCCCGCGCCAGCTGGCGGGCACCGTGCTCGCGGACATCGCGGGCAGGATGGCCGCGACGCGGGTGATCGCCGGCACTTTCGTGCAGCGCAGGCAGATCAGCGGCCTGCCGCGCCCGCTGGTGTCGTCCGGTGACTTCCTGCTGGTACGCGACGCGGGCATCGCCTGGCGCACCCGCACGCCGTTCGAGTCGGAACTACTGCTGGCACCCGATGGCATGACGCTGCGCAGCGGCGGCACGGAGCAGCACGTATCCGCTGCGGAGCAGCCCGCGCTGCAGGCGGCGCTCGGCATGCTGTTCGCCATGTTCTCGATGGACCTCGGCCGGCTCGACGCCGCCTTCGAGCTCTTCGGGCGTTCGCAGGGGACGGCCTGGCAAGTCGGCCTGCGGCCACGCCCCGGTGGGCTGTCGCAGGCTTTCGCGTCGGCCGTGGTGACGGGATCGACGCAGGTCGATCGCATCGAGCTCTCGAGCGCGACGGGCGACACGACGGTGATCCAGTTCAGCAACGTCGTGGCGCGCGACACCGCGCCCGATGCGTCCGAGGCCGCGCAGTTCCAGCGATGACGCGCAGGGACCCGACGATGGTGCGCTTCGGGTGCGGCATTGCTCTGCTGGCACTGGTCGCCACGATCTTCGCCTGGGTACAGCCGCGCCTGCGCGTTGAAACGGACCTGCTCGACCTGCTGCCGCGCGTGTCGGGCGATGCGGGCGTCGAGGCGGCGATCGATGCCTTCGCGACCCGCCTGTCGCGCAAGGTCGTCTTCCTGGTCGGTGCGGATGACCCGGCCGCCGCGAGTGCCGCGGCCGGGTCATTGGCGCGCACGCTCGCGGCGAGCAAGGCCTTCACCGGGGTCCGGCACGAGATGGGCGCGGACTTCGCCCCGGCCATCGAGCTGTACCTGGCCCATCGCGGGACGCTGCTGGCGCGCACCGACCAGCAGCGGCTCGCTTCGGGCCATGGCCGCGAGATCCTCCAGGCGGCACGACTCGCGGCCTACACACCCGCCGGGCTCGTGCGACCGATCGACCTGCAGCGCGACCCGCTCGGGCTCGGTTCCGCGTGGCTCCTCGGCCAGGTGCCCGCGATCGGCCGGGCACAACTGCGTGGCGCGCAGCTCACCGTGGCCGACGGCGCGTCGACCTATGTGCTCGTGACGGCTGAAACCGCGGGCAGCCCCTACGGGGCCGCCGTGCAGGACCGGGCCGAACGGGCGCTCGAGCGCGCACGCCAGGCGGCCGTTGCCGCGGCGGGGCGCCCGGTCACGGTGCTGCAATCCGGCGCCCTGCAGCACGCCACCCGGGCGACACGCACCTCGCAGCGCGAGGTCGGCCTGTTCGGCACCATCGCCACGGTCGCGGTTCTCGCCCTGATGCTGGCGCTGTTCCGCGACTGGCGCGCGCCGGCCCTTGGCATGCTCGCGTTGGCGGCCGGTGCGGCCGCCGGCATCAGCGCGACGCAGCTCGCGTTCGGCGAGCTGCATCTCGTCGCGCTTGTCTTCGGGTCGAGCCTGATCGGCGTCGCGATCGACTACTCGATGCACTTCTACGCCGACCAGTTCCGCGTCCCCGGCGGATGGCGGCCGCCCGATGCCCTCGCCCACGTGGCGCGGCCGATCCTCTACGGCGCGGGCGCCACGGTGCTCGGCTACGCGGGGTTGCTGCTGCTGCCCTTCCCCGGCCTGCAGCAGATGGCGCTGATCAGCATCGTCGGGCTCGCGGTGGCCTGTGCCTGCGTGCTGCTGCTGTTTCCCGTCGCGGCGCGCAGCTCGGGCCGCGCGCTGCCGCGCTGGTGCGCGCGGCCCCTCGATGCCTTCGCGGCCCTCGGCCCCGTCCGGTGGAACCGGCCCTCGCGCCTCGCCGTGGCACTGGCCGCGTTCGCCTTCCTGGCATTGGGTTTCGCGCGCCTGGTGTTCCAGGACGACGTGCGCGCGCTGCAGATGAGCACGCCGGCGCTCATCGGCGAGGAAAAGCAGGTCGCGCGCCTGCTCGGCGCGGCGCCCGAGGGCCGCTTCCTGCTGGTGAGCGGCCCGACGGCAGAGGCGGTGCTGCAGCGCGTGGAGTCGCTTGCCGACCGCCTGCAGCGCCTGCAGGCCGACGGCGGCATCGAATCCTTCGTGGCCGTGTCGCGGGCCCTGCCCTCGCTGCGGCGCCAGCGGCGCGCGGCGGCGCTGCTCGAAGCCGCGGTCTACGACACGCACGGCCTGATGCCCGTGTTCATGCGCGAGCTCGGCTTCGATGACGCGGCGATCGCGGCGCAGCTCGGCGCGGCGCGCGGCGCGCGTGCACCACTCACGCCGGCGCAATGGCTCGCGAGTCCCGCATCCCTCGGCCTGCGCGACCTCTGGCTCGGCGATTCCGCCGGCCACCACGCGACCATCGTGACCCTGGCCGGCATCCGCGACCTCGCCGCCGTGCGCGCCATCGGCACGGGCATTCCCGGCGTGCGCTTCGTCGATCGCGTGGGCGAGATCTCGGCCGTGCTCGCGCACTATCGCGAGGCGGTATTGCGCCTGCTCGCGCTCGCCTATGCGTCGATCTTCGTCGTCCTGCTGGTGCGTTACCGCTGGCGCATCGCGGCGCGGCTGATCGCGGCACCGCTCGGGGCGACGCTCGGCACGCTCGCACTGCTCGGCGCAGTCGGCGCCCCGGTGAGCCTCTTCACCGTGCTCGGCCTGCTGCTGCTGCTGGCGCTCGGGGTGGACTACGCCGTGTTCCTGCGCGAGGCGGCGCGGGAGCGACGCACCGCGCTGCTGTCGGTTTCGCTTTCGGCGCTGACGACGATGATATCCTGCGGCCTGCTCGCCTTCAGTTCGACGCCCCTGATCGCATCGATCGGATTGACGCTCGCCGCGGGCATCACGATGTGTTGGCTGATCGCCGTCGCGGCCGGCCTGCGGGGAGAAGCATGACTGACGTCCTGATCATCGGCGCCGGCCCGTCCGGTTCGGTCGCGGCCGCACTGCTCGCGCGCCGTGGACACTCCGTGCGGGTCCTCGAGCGGCAGCAGTTCCCGCGCTTCTCGATCGGCGAAAGCCTGCTCGCCAACAGCATGCAGTTCGTCGAACAGGCGGGAATGATGGAAGCCGTGCTCGCCTGCGGCTTCCAGTTCAAGAACGGCGCCGCCTTTGCACACCGCGACCGTTATTCGGACTACAACTTCTCGCAGAAATCCTCACCCGGTTACGGCCATACCTTCCAGGTGCCACGGGCGGATTTCGACAAGGCGCTCGCCGACGATGCCGCGCGCCAGGGCGCCGACGTGCGCTACCAGGTGGAGATCAGGGCCGCGGACTTCACTGGCGGGCAGCCGACCCTCGAGACCTGCGATGCGCAGGGCCGCCGCGAGACGCACCGCGCGCGCTTCGTGCTCGATGCGAGCGGCTTCGGGCGCACCCTGCCGCGGCTGCTCGACCTCGAGCGGCCGTCCGATTTCCCGGTGCGTACCGCGCTCTTCACCCAGGTCGAGGACCGCATCCCTTCCGGCGCCTTCGACCGGCAGAAGATCCGCGTCGTGGTGCACCCCACCGTCCGCGACGTCTGGTACTGGCTGATTCCCTTCTCGAACGGCCGCTGTTCGCTCGGCGTCGTCGCGACGCGCGAGTTCCATGCGAGGTTCCGGGGCACGGCGGAGGAACGCCTGTGGCAGCTCGTCGCGCAAGAGCCGGCGCTGGCGGCCCTGCTCGCGACTTCACGCCCGTTCGGCCAGCCGGTCGGCGAGATCACGGGCTACGCCGCCAACGTGAGTGCGCTTCACGGCCCGGGCTTCGCGCTCCTGGGCAATGCCGCGGAATTCCTCGACCCGGTGTTTTCCTCGGGCGTGACCATCGCGATGCAGTCGGCGAGCCTCGCCGCGGACGCAGTCGACCGGCAATTGCGCGGTGAGTCCGTCGACTGGCAGGCGCAGTTCGACGAGCCCCTGCGCTACGGGGTCGAGACGTTCCGTGCCTTCGTGAAGGCCTGGTACGACGGCTCGCTGCAGGACATCATCTTCCACGTGCAGCAGGAACCGGCCATACGGCGGCACATCTGCGCCGTGCTCGCCGGCTATGCGTGGGACCGGGCCAATCCCTACACGGGACCGCACACGAGCCGCCGGCTCGCGACCCTCGCCGAGCTGTGTCGCCGTGCCTAGGACGCTCCTCGCCGCGTTCGGGCTCGCGCTCGCCGCCTGCACCACCGCCCCGGTGGCGCCACCGGCGGCGGCGGCGTCCTGGCCGCTGCTCGCGCCCGCAACGCTCGGTGCGGCCGTCACGGCAACCCAGCGCCTGCGGGCCATCCATGCGGATCGCGAGATCAGCGTCGAGTGCGCGCTGGACATCGATGCCGGGAGGATCCTGCTCGTCGGCCTGCTGCCCGCGGGCCCGCGGCTCTTCACGGTGAAGTACGACGGCCAGCGCGTCGAGGCACAAGGCAGCCGCGCCCTGCCCGCCGCCCTTTCGCCGGAACGCATGCTCAACGACCTGCAGCTCGCGTTCTGGCCGCTCGCCGCCCTCGAGGCGGCGTTCGCGCGCAGCGCATGGCGCGTGGTGCAGCCCGATCCGCGCACGCGCCGGCTGCTGCGCGGCGATACGCTGGTCGCCGAGGTGCACTATGCAGGCCCCGATCCCTGGCACGGCCGCGTGTGGCTCGCGAACTTCGTCGCCGACTACTCCATCGCGATCGATTCGGCGGGCGTGGACTGACATGCCGGCCGGCGCGATCATCGAAGCGATGGACGTTGCGGACATCCCGGTCCGGGAGCTGCTGCTGCAGCGGCACGAGATGCTGCTGATCGAGCGCGTGCTCGCCTTCGACGCCACGTCGGTCGAGGCCAGCGTGCGCCTGCCGCCGGCGCATCCGCTCGCCGAGCCGCGCGGCATCCCGTCCTGGGTGGGGATCGAACTGATGGCACAGGCGGTGTCTGCCTTCTCCGCGCTCGAACTGCGTGCGCGGGGCCAACCGCCGCGCATCGGCCTGCTGCTCGGCACGCGCCGTTACGATGCGCGGCTGCCCTTCTTCCCGGCGAACATCCCGCTGCACGTGCGCGCGAGCCTCGCGCTGCGCGACGACAGCGGGCTCGGGGTCTTCGACTGCACGATCCACGCCGCCGGCCGCTTGCTCGCCGAGGCGCGGGTCAAGGGCCAGATGCCGGCGGACATCGACGCGTACCTGGAGGCGCTGGATGGCTGAGTGGGTGCTCGTGACAGGGTCGAGCCGCGGCATCGGCGCCGCGATCGCCCGCCGCCTGGCGCGCGACGGCTTCAACATCGTGGTGCATTGTCGCAGCGAGCGCAGCGCCGCAGAAGCGCTCGCCGCGCAGCTGCGGGCAGCGCAGGTCGCGACCCGGGTACTGCAGTTCGACGTCGCCGACCGCGCCGCCGCGCAGGCGGCCCTCGCGGCTGACGTCGAGGCGCACGGTGCCTACTACGGCGTCGTGTGCAACGCCGGAATCGCGCGCGACGGCGCGTTCCCGGCGCTGTCCGCCGACGACTGGGACAGCGTGCTGGCCACCAACCTCGACGGGTTCTACAACGTGCTGCAGCCGCTCGTGATGCCGATGATCCGCCGGCGCAAGCCCGGCCGCATCGTGACGCTGTCCTCCGTATCGGGAGTCATCGGCAACCGCGGCCAGGTCAATTACAGCGCGGCAAAGGCCGGTATAATCGGCGCCACCAAAGCCCTCGCCGTGGAACTGGCCAGCAGGGCCATCACCGTCAACTGCGTGGCACCCGGGCTCATCCGGACTGCGATGAGCGCGGATGCCCCGGTAGAGGAAGCGCTGAAGATGATTCCCGCCCAGCGTATCGGCGAGCCCGAGGAAGTCGCGGCGGTCGTCGCGTTCCTGCTGACCGACGCCGCTGCCTATGTCACGCGCCAGGTGATCGGCGTCAACGGCGGGCTGTGCTGATGGGTGCAACACCGCGCCGGGTCGCGATCACCGGCATGTCGGGCATCACCGCGTTTGGCCAGGACTGGGCGGACGTCGAGCGCAAGCTGCATGCGAACGCGAGCGGCATCGAGAGCATGCCAGAGTGGTCACGGTACGCGGAGCTCAATACGCGCCTCGGCGGGCCGGTCCGCGATTTCACGCCGCCGGCCCATTTCACCCGCAAGGTCACGCGCTCGATGGGGCGCGTCTCGCTGCTGGCGACCTGCGCGACCGAGCAGGCGCTCGCGCAGGCGGGCCTGCTGCAGGACGCATCGATCCGCGACGGGCGCATGGGCGTCGCCTACGGCTCGTCGACCGGCAGCACGGATGCCGTGCGCGAGTTCGGCACGATGCTGTCGAGCGGCAGCATGGGCAACATCAACGCCACCACCTACCTGCGCATGATGCCGCACACGACCGCCGCCAACATCAGCGTGTACTTCGGCCTGAAGGGCCGCGTGATCCCGGCGTCGAGCGCCTGCACTTCGGCGAGCCATTCGATCGGCTATGCGTACGAAGCCATCCGCCACGGCAGGCAGCTGATGATGGTCGCGGGCGGGGCCGAGGAGCTGTGTGTCAGCGAGGCGGCCGTGTTCGACACGCTGTTCGCCACCAGCACCCGCAACGACACGCCGCGCCAGACGCCGCGGCCGTTTGACCGGGATCGCGACGGGCTGGTCATCGGCGAGGGCGCGGCGACCTTCGTGCTCGAGGATCTCGACCATGCGCGCGCGCGCGGCGCACAGGTCCACGCGGAGATCGTCGGCTTCGGCAGCAACGCCGACGGCGACCACCTGACGCACCCCAACACCCACACGATGCAGCGCGCGATGGAGATCGCGCTCGAGGACGCCGGGCTGCCTGCGACGGCCATCGACTACGTGAACGCACATGCCACTGCCACCGAGCACGGCGATATCGCCGAGACGCAGGCGACCTGGCGGCTGTTCGGGTCACGGGTGCCGGTCAGCTCGTTCAAGGGCCACATCGGCCACACGCTCGGCGCCTGCGGTGCCATCGAAGGCTGGTGGACCATCGAGATGATGAAATCCGGCTGGTTCGCGCCGACGCTCAACCTCGAGAACATCGACCCGCGCTGCGGCGAACTCGACTATATCCGCGGCGCGGGCCGCCGCCTCGACGGCGAGTACGTGCTCAAGAACAACTTCGCATTTGGCGGCCTCAACACCTCGCTGGTCTTTCGTCGCGCGACCTGACAGGAGAACACCATGACCACCAGGGCAATGATCGCGATCTTCGTTCTCGCGCTGTGCACGGCCACGGTCGCCGAGGCGCGCGGCACGGTACCGATCGTGCCGCACGAGAACGTGGTGTTGACGGCAGCCGCGGGCGGCCCGCTCACCGCCGAGCAGGTCCGCGGCGCGATCATCCGCGCAGCGGCCCGCACGCGCTACCCATGGATGATCACCGCCGACGGCCCGGACAAGCTGATTGCGACGACGCTGGTGCGCGGCAAGCACACCGCCGAGGTCTCGATCAGCTACACGCCGAGCAGCTTCAGCGTGACCTACCGTGACAGCAGGAACCTGAACTATCGCATCAGGCATGGCGCGCCCGAGATCCACCCGAACTACAACGTCTGGGTGCAGCAGCTGGTCGATGCGATCCAGGCCGAGGCGGCGAAGAAATAGCCCGGGCTGAATCGCAGTGGTGCCGACGCCTACTTCCGGGCTTCCTGCGCCGCGATCCGGCGGTTGATGTTCCACTGCTGGGCGATCGAGAGCAGCGTGTTGGTCACCCAGTAGAGCACGAGGCCGGCCGGGAAGAAGGCGAACATCACCGACATCGCGAACGGCATCACCATGAACACCTTTGCCTGCACCGGGTCGGGCGGCGCCGGGTTCAGCTTGTACTGCGCGAACATCGCCGCCGCCATGATCGCGGGCAACACGAAGAACGGGTCGCGCGACGAGAGGTCGTTGATCCAGAGCATGAACGGCGCCTGGCGCATCTCGACGCTCTCGAGCAGCACCCAGTAGAACGCGAGGAACACCGGCATCTGGATCAGGATCGGCAGGCACCCTGCCACCGGATTGATCTTCTCGCGCTGGTAGAGCTCCATCATCGCGCGGCCGAGTTTCTCGCGGTCGTCCTTGTACATCTCCTGCAGGTTCTTGATGCGCGGCGTCAGCGTCTTCATCTTCGCCATCGACTTGCCGGCCTTCTCCGACAGCGGATAGAAGACGCCCTTCAGGATGCAGGTGGCGAGCACGATCGCCCAGCCCCAGTTGCCGACCAGCTTGTGCAGCCACTTGAGGAGAATGAAGAGCGGCTTGGCGAGCGGGGTCAGCAGGCCATAGTCGGCGACGCGCTCGAGCTCCGGGCCCGTCACCTCGAGCTGCGCCTGCAGCTTGGGCCCGACATACAGCGTTTCGCGGAATTCGCCGCTGGCGCCCGGCGCCACGACATGCGTCGCCCCGCGCGTCGAGAGCAGGTACTTGCGGCCGTCGGTCTTCAGCGCGATGTGGGTCGTTTCGGCCACCGGCGGCACCACCGCGGACACGAAGTGGTGCTGCATGCCCGCGATCCAGCCACCCGTGACGTCAATCGACAGGCGCCTGTCCTCGTCCTTGTCGAGCTTGAGCTTCTGGTACTTCGTGCCGTCGTAGTACGCGGGACCCTTGAAGGCGTAACTGTCGGGCGAGAACATCGAGCGCTCGACCGGGATGTTGTCGCGCAGGATCTGCGCGTAGGAAGCCGCCTGCCAGGGCGCCGGGCTGTCGTTCTGCACGCGATAGTCGAGCGCGATGTCATAGCGGCCCCGGCGGAAGAGGAAGCTCTTCGTCACGGTGACGCCGGCGCCGTCGGTCCAGGTCAGCGGCACGGTCAATTCGTCGGCGCCCGGCTCCAGCCGGAACTCGCTCGCCGCGGCGGCGTAGGTCGCGAGGTGTGTCGGGCGCGCGGCGCCGTTGCTGCCGCCCGTGAGGCCGCTCTGCAGGACATAGTAGCCCTGCGCGCCGTCGCGATTGAAGAGCCGCACCCGCTGGGCCTGCCCCTTCACGAGCGGATAGGCGAGCAGGTCGGCGCGGCGCAGCTCGCCGCCGTTGAGGCCGATCTCGAGGTCGAGCACATCGGTCAGCACGTGCACGACGGGCGCCGCCGTCGGCGAGGGCTCCACCTCCGCGGCGGGCGGGCCTGCCGCCGGCACGCTTGCGTCGGCCGTGTCGCGCGCCGCGTCCGCGGGGGCCGGCGCAGGCGCCGCGGCCTGCGGCACGCTTTCGCCGAACTGTGCGTCACGTTTCGCCGCAGCCTGCGCCTCGTGCGCCATCTCCGCCGGCGTTTTCGGTTGCGGCGCGTGGTCACGCACCCAGGTTTCGTAGTTGATCCAGCCGAGCAGCAGCAGGCCGATCCAGAGGAAGACGCGGGGATTAGTGGTCATGGTGCAGGTGGGGTACCGGATCAATCCCGCCGGGATGCCAGGGATGGCAACGGCCGATCCGCTTCACGGCGAGCCAGCCGCCGCGGAGCACACCGTACCGCCCCACGGCTTCATGCGCGTAGCGGGAGCAGGAGGGGTAGTAACGACACGTCGGCCCGAGCAGCGGGCTCAGTGTCCACTGGTAGAGCCGGATCAGTCCCTGGACGACGGGGCGCATCGGGCCGCGACCTTTTGCCAGAGTGAGCCGAGGCTCGCATGCAGGTCGCGCGCGGGCGCGTCCTTGACTGGCGCGCGGGCGGCGACGACGCAGTCGATGGCCGGCAACGCGTGCTGCGCGAGCCGGAAGGATTCCTTGACGATGCGCCGCACGCGGTTGCGCGCGACGGCGTTGCCGGCGGTGCGGATCGCCACCGCGAGCCCGAGGCGCGGGGCGCCGAGGTCATTCGGCCGGTAGGTCATGCTGAAGAAACTGTCCGCAATACGCCTTCCCCCGCCTTGGACTTTCTCGAAGTCCGCTTTCAGGCGCAAACGCCGTTGCGGGGGAAAGGTGTGCCGGATCAGGGAATGAGCTTCTTGCGGCCCTTCGCGCGACGCCGGGCGAGGACCTTCTGGCCGTTCTTCGTCGCCATGCGCGCACGGAAGCCGTGCGTGCGCTTGCGCCGGACCTTGCTCGGCTGGTAGGTGCGTTTGCTCATGATTCGGAACCAAAAAAAGGCCGGGAAGGGTAAGCATGCCGGCAGGGAGTGTCAATACGCCCGGCCCTGTTAAACTTCGCGGCCCCGCCCCGTCCGGAGGTGGGTTTTACGGGCTTTTGGGGTCGCCATTTGGAAGCTGGGCACTGGGCACGTTGCGTGCGCGCTCTCGAAGACGAGCTGCCCGAACAGCAGTTCAACACCTGGGTGCGCCCTTTGCAGGCCGTCCAGGGCGACGGCGTGCTGAAGCTGCTCGCGCCGAACCGTTTCGTCGTCGACTGGGTCAATTCGAACCTCCTCGCCCGCATCGGCGACCTGATCCGCGATGAGTCGACCGGCGACGCCCCGATCGTGACCGTGGAAGTGGGCAGCCGCAGCGGGCAGGCGGGCAGCGGCGCGGGTCCCGCGGTCCCGGCGCCGACGCACCCGAAGGGCCGCCGCTCGGAGGGCCTGGTCGTCGGCGCCCGCCTGAACCCGGATTTCACGTTTGCGTCCTTCGTCGAGGGCAAGAGCAACCAGCTGGCCCGGGCCGCCGCGTTGCAGGTCGGGGAGAACCCGGGCAAGGCCTACAACCCGCTGTTCGTCTACGGCGGCGTGGGCCTCGGCAAGACCCACCTGATGCACGCCGCGGGGCATCTCATCCGCGAGCGCAACCCCGACGCCCGCGTGGCCTACGTGCACTCCGAGCGCTTCGTCAGCGACATGGTGAAGGCCTTGCAGCACAACACCATGAACGATTTCAAGACGGCGTATCGCTCCCTGGATGCGCTGCTGATCGACGATATCCAGTTTTTCGCGGGCAAGGACCGGTCACAGGAGGAGTTCTTCCATACCTTCAATGCCCTGCTCGAAGGCCAGCAGCAGGTCATCGTGACCTGTGACCGCTATCCGAAGGAAGTCGACGGACTCGAGGAGCGCCTGAAGTCCCGCTTCGGCTGGGGCCTGCCCGTTGCGATCGAGCCGCCCGAGCTCGAGACCTGCGTGGCGATCCTGATCGCCAAGGGACAGGCCTCGGGGGTCGCCCTGCCCGAGGAAGTAGCGTTCTTCATAGCCAAACGCATCCGTTCGAATGTGCGCGAGCTCGAGGGCGCGCTGCGCCGCGTGGTGGCGAACTCGCGCTTCACCGGCCGGCCGATAACGCTGGAATTCGCGAAGGAAGCGCTCCGCGACCTGCTGTCGCTGGAGGCCCGGCTGGTCACCGTGGAGAACATCCAGAAGACGGTCGACGAGTACTACAAGGTGCGCGTCGCGGACCTGCTTTCCATGCGCCG
>CAZRLI010000009.1:0-18924 GCA_964600535.1 uncultured Steroidobacteraceae bacterium
ATGGCGCTTCTTGGCTCGCCAGGCAACGATTGTCAACTGACGGCAGCATCCTCAAATGCTGCGGCCTAACCCTTCGTTGCACCCGAGCTGCCACAGCGGGCTTCACCCGCTTCCGCAGGCGGGTGAACTCCACGTTGGGCCGCTAGCGTTGCACGCAAAGCCCCCATGGCGAGGTGATATATGAAGGACGTACCAATTGAAGCTCTCCGACAGGTGTTCAAGTCAGCGCCATTCATCGCAAGTCTCGGTCTTGAACTGGAGTCAGTGTCGGAAGGCGTGTGTGTTACGCGGTTGGAAGTGCTGCCGAATCACTTGCAGCAGAATGGATTCGTTCATGCTGGTGTACTTGCAACGCTCGCTGACCATACCGCGGGTGGAGCGGCATCAGCCACGCTGGGGCCGGGGTCGTATCCACTTACTGCTGAATTCAAGATAAACCTACTTAGACCGGCGAATGGTAGGGTGCTTCGGTGCGTGTCCAGGGTTCTAAAGCCGGGCCGTAGTCTTGTCGTGGCTGAGTCAGAAGTGTTCTCAAATGCAGAAGCGGAAGAGAAACTGTGCGCAAAGGCTATGGTGACGCTATCTGTAGCCTCAAGGAGCTGAGGAATTCTGCATTGCGAGAGCGGCCCAACCATTCGCTGTAGGCGCGACCGCCCTGACAGGCGGCGGCCTGAGCTCAAACGTTAGACGGCAACTGCAGCGTCTCCGCATGTTCCTTACGACCATCTACATCTATCTCCTCAACGAAGGAACGGACGTCTGGCGACCTGTCGAGGCGGAGCGCCTCGCCGACAATCGGTACCGAATCGTGACCCCCAACGGCGACCCGGAGGATGAACACTGGCAGTTCCTGACTGGAACGGTTGTCAGATGCGAATGGCGGACTCTTTCCGAGAGCCCGCAACTCATTGCGGTCGAATCCCTTGAAGCTGCCGTCTAACACCTCGCTGGAGCGCGGCCGTGATCGATAGAGTGCCTGCATTTTGCGCTGGCAGCCGGCGCGCTCAGCGCAATCGTTAGGCCTCACATGAAACTCCGCGCTGGTTCGCCGCTGGATGCCGGGGCCGTCGCCGGTTTGATCGCTAGCTTTCAGCGTGAGCTCACCGACGATCCATCTGGTGCCGGTGCCGAGCACTATCTTGCCTCTGTCTCTGTAGAGTCCGAGCGTGAGTACCTAGCCTCAGCTCGTTATCACTACCTCTTGGCGATCTCTGGCTCTGAGCTCGTCGGGTTCATCGCCATTCGCGACGGTTCCCACATCTTTCATCTCTTCGTGGAGCGCTCGCACCAACGCAGGGGCGTTGCGCGGTCGCTCTGGGAGCGAGCACTTCGCGAACTGTGTACTCCCAATGCCGAAGGCGCGTTCACTGTGAATTCGAGTCTCTCGGCAGTTCCTGTGTATGAAGCCTTCGCGTTTGTTCCAGCCGCCACCGTCCAGAAGGTTCATGGCATTTCGTTTGTTCCCATGCGGCGCCTGGCGTCACCGATGTGAGGCCTGACCCACCGTCGCACCTGACTGGCTACAGCGGGATTCGCCCGCTTCCGCCAGCAGGTGAACGCCAACGTTGGACGACACAAAGGAGGCAACGATGGCCATTCCGCAACTACAGGACCAGATCGCTGCGGCTCAGGCATATGAAGATCTCTTCGTTCCCGCCCTTTTTCGCCAATGGGCACCACTTCTCGCCAAGGCGGCCCATGTCGGGCCGGGGAAGCGCGTGCTGGATGTCGCCTGTGGCACAGGAATCCTTGTCCGCGAGCTGGCGGCACAGGTTGGCCCCGCCGGTTCGGTCGCTGGATTGGACCTGTTGCCCGGAATGCTGGAAGTGGCAAAGCGAATCGCACCAAATATCGAGTGGAAGCAGGGAACGGCGGAGAGCCTGCCATTCTCGGATCAATCTTTCGATGTCGTCGTGAGTCAGTTCGGGCTCATGTTTTTCCCCGATCGCACGGGATCGCTCCGGGAAATGCTGCGCGTCCTAACCCCCGGGGGGCATCTGGCCGTGGCTGTCTGGGATTCCCTGGATAACATTCCTGCAATCGCTGATGAAGTCGCGGTTCTGGAGCGCGTGGCTGGACGAGCGGCCGCGGACGCGCTTCGCGCGCCCTTTGTGCTTGGAAGTGGATCTGAACTGGAACGGCTGGCTCGCGATGCCGGAGTTGCTGAGCCAAGGGTGAATACGAACCCCGGAACGGCGCGCTTCCCTAGCATTCGCACACTGGTCGAGGCCGATCTACGTGGATGGCTTCCGGTCATGGGCGTCATGCTCGAAGAAGAAACCATCCAACGAGTTCTTGAGGAAGCCGACCGAGCGCTCCATGTCTATGCAGACGCAAACGGTCGAGCGGTGTTCAAGATTTCGGCGCACGTGTTGAGCGGAACCAGGTCATGAGGAGTGCATACAGTGTCGTCCAACAACGGGTTCCCGCGGACGGTCCTCGCGCTGCGCGTTCGGCCCGCCGCTGAACTCGGGCGCTAGGTGACACGAATGGCTATCGTTGACACCCTTCTGGATACCGCACGGGCGGACACCGATCATCTGCAGCGTCCTTGCCTAGTTGGCCTGTGTCGCGACAATCTTCGGAATTGAGTACGACGGGTGGGAAAGTGAGATTCAGCGGGCCACCTGACACGTCGCTGGAGCGCAGCCGTGAAGGATAAGAATTCCACACAATGCGTCGACAGCCGGCGCGCCCAGCTCAACCGCTGGGTGTCGCCATGACTGCTCGCAAGATCGCGGGTGGCACGGTGCACCAGCTGCCCGGTGACTTCCGGAAGGCCATCGAGTCCGACGTCGCGGCGAGGCAACTCTGGAGCGACATTACTCCGCTGGCGCGCAATGAGTGGATCTGTTGGGTCACATCGCCCAGGAAGGAAGAAACCAGGAGGCGTCGCATCGAGGTCGGCATCGACAAGATGCGCGGGGGAATGCGCAGACCATGCTGTTGGCCGGGATGCCCGCACCGATGATGGTCGAACGCCCGCCATCCACGGCGGCGCCGCCGTTGAGCGTGGGCGTTCTCTTCGGCGTCTTCTCCTGCAATCGCTTGGGGCGTCGCGAACTTTGCCGTCATGGACGTCATGCTCTCTGGTGCGGGTTCGGCATTCGTCCTCGTCGCGAGAAGGGTTCTCCCAAGCACCGGCCGGCAATGTGCTTTCCACGGCGTATCGAGCCACCTCGCGGAGTCATACGCCGCGGTGTGTACAAGGATGCTTCCCTCCGACAGATCGCTGGAGCGCGGCCGTGACCGACAAGGTGACAACACAATGCGCTGGCAGCCGACGCACTCTGCCCGATGGTCAAGCGAGCAAGTCGGACAGGGCCATAAACTTGAGGGACAAGCTGACTAGGTTTTCAGAACATTGGTCGCCTCGTGTGATTGCGGAAATGAACGACTACCAGTTCAAGCTCGCCAAGGGGAAATGTACGTCGTACCCAAGGGCATGGAGCACCGGCCGGTTGCGTCGCGGGAATGCTGCATCATGCTCGTGGAGCCCCGTGGGGTGACCAACACGGGCGACGCGGGCGGCGCGTACACTGCCAGGAATGATGTGTGGGTGTAGCGCAAGCGCACCCGGCAATTCAATCAAGCCGAAGGCACGAGGACGGGGTGAGACAGGGTGCCGGGTGCCGAGGCGGCTGTTGCGCGCAAAGGATCGGATGGATGCCAGGTCCCCCATGAGGCGTGCCTCCGCACCGCCACCTGCTCACGCGCCGCATCGAGCGCGCCGTAGCGGTGCCGCTGACTTGCAGGGAAGAATCATGGGCCGGGTATTTGCAAGCATCGGGCCGAGCCTGGGCGGCTACCTGGCACCGGATGGAATGACCCTGGCGAACCCGGGCTACGGGAACGGGGGCGCCAAGTGAGGCGCGCTGATGGCCGGGATCCTCATCAATGACGGCCCCGATCGCGCCCTCGGCCTCGCACGGGAATCCGCAGAGGCTCGCGATATTCGCATGGCGGGCGGGGCGGACGTGATCCAGCAAAGCCTGGACCTGGGCGTCGTGGATGAGCTGGAAGTTGCCCTGGCGCCCGTGCTATTCGGCGGCGGGCGAGTACACTGGCACCATGCCCTGGCTGTTTTCCTACGGCACGCTCCGCGATCCGGCGGTGCAGAGGTCAACGCTGGGTCGGGTCCTGCCGAGTGAAGCTGACGAGCTCGTCGGATACCAGCTCACCACGGTCGAGGTCGCCGACGCGGCGTTTGTTGCCCTCACCGGCCAGGCGGTGCATGCAAATGTCGTGTGCACGGGGCGGGCCGAACATCGGGTCGGCGGGGTGGCGCTGCAAGTGACCGACGACGATCTCGCGCGATTCGATCGCTACGAGGCGCCCGCCCGCTATGAACGCGTGATCACCACACTGGCTTCAGGCAGGGCCGCCTGGGTCTTCGCATTTGCGGGGTGAACACGATGCCCGGTGCGCCAAGACGTGGCAGGACTTCCTGGTGCGCTCGCCCGGGGCCTGATGGTCGCAGGGTCGCCATCGCCGTCACGGCGGCCTGCCTGTTGTCGCTCGCTCCCGCGCAGGCCGCTCCGCTATCGGCGCAGCAGTCCGATCCACGCACGATGGGCTGGATGCAGGGCTTCCCGCCGCCCGCGGCAAGGCTGCTGAGTGCCGTCGACGGCTCGTTCTTCCAGTTCCCCGCCCTGCGCTGGAGCGTGGTGCACATGCGCGAGTTCCTGCCCACGGTGGAGGTTTCGCGCGGGATCGGGGCGCCGCTGCCCTTCGAGTACGCGCCGGACGCGCGGATCGATGCCGTTGCGGTCAAGCCCGGGGGCACCGCGCAGCCGATGACGTGGGAGGAGTCGCTGGCGCTCAATTACACCGACGGCATTCTGGTCCTGCACCACGGCAAGATCGTCTACGAGCGCTACTTCGGTGAGCTGCAGGCCGACCGCAGCCACGCCGCGATGTCAGTCACCAAGTCCTTCACGGGGACCCTGGCCGCGATCCTGGTTGCGGAGGGCAAGCTGGATCCCCGTGCCCGGGTCACGAAGTATGTGCCGGAGCTGGCTGGATCCGCGTTTGGTGACGCGCGGGTGCGCGACGTCATGGACATGACCACCTGTCTCGACTACAGCGAGGATTATGCCGATCCAGGTGCCGGCGTCTGGGAGTACGCGCGGGCCGGCAATCCGCTGCCGCAGCCGCCAGGTGACAAGCGCCCGATCGGAACGCTGGCCTACCTGCAGACACTGCAGCCCGATCGGGCCTGCACGCCGGGCGAGGCCTTCGCCTACAAGACCCCCAACGCGGACGTGCTGGGCTGGATCATTGCGCGCGTTTCCGGCCAGTCGGTGGCGACGTTGCTCGCCGAACGGATCTGGCGCCAGATCGGCATGGAGCAGGCCGCCTACTTCCAGGTAGACGCGACCGGCCTGCCCAATGCCGGCGGCGGCTTGAGCGCCGGGCTGCGGGACATGGCCCGGTTCGCCCAGATGCTGTTGAATGGCGGTACGTGGCAGGGGAGGCGGATCCTGCCTGCGGCGGTGGTCGCCGACATCCGCGCCGGTGGCAGCCCGCGGGCCTTCGCCAGGTCCGGCCATCCGGGCCTCGTGGGCTGGTCCTACCGCGACATGTGGTGGATTGCGCACAACCCCAACGGAGCCTACGCTGCCCGTGGCGTGCATGGCCAGGCCATCTACATCGACCCGACCGCGGACATGGTGATCGTGCGATTCGCATCGCATCCCCAGGCGGCAAATTCCGCTAACGACGCGACTTCGCTGCCGGCCTTCCAGGCCGTTGCTGACCATCTGCTGTCGACATCGCAACAACAGGGGCAGCACCGATGACCGCCCGCCGGCTCGCGCCCTGGGTGATCGCTGCCGTGGGTGCGGCAGCGAGCGTCGTCCTCGCGGACACCCGTGATGTCGCGCATGCCGGCCATGCGCTCGGCCAGGTCGAATTTCCGGTTTCCTGCTCCGCGCGCGCACAAGGGAAGTTCAGCGAAGCCGTCGCGCTGCTGCACCACATGACCTATCCGCAGGCGCGCGAGGCATTCCAACAGGTTGCGGACGCGGAGCCGCAGTGCGCGATGGCGCACTGGGGCATCGCGATCACCTTGTTCCAGCCGCTCTGGCCCACCCGGCCTGGCCCGGAAGCGCTGCGTCGCGGAGCGGCGGAGGTCCGCGTGGCGCAGTCCCTCGCGCCGCCAACCGAGCGCGAGCGCCTGTTCCTGGCCGCTGCGGCGGCGTTCTTCGATGAGTCGGCACCGCTGACCTACTGGCAGCGCATCGGTCGATGGAAAGTCGCGATGGAGAAGCTCCACGTGGCCCTCCCGCAGGATCCGGAGGCGACGGTTTTCTACGCGCTGTCGCTGCTCGCGACGGCACCGTCCGACTCGTCGGCTCGCGATGCCGCGGATTCCGCGGCTGCGCTGCTGCTGCAGGTGTACGAGCGCCACCCGGACCATCCCGGTGCCATGCACTACCTGGTGCACGCCAACGACGTGCCGGGGCGCGAGCACGAATTGCTCGAGGTCGTTCGCAAGTACGAAACGGTCGCGCCCCGCAATCCGCATGCGCTGCACATGCCGACGCACATATTCACCCGGCTCGGCGACTGGCCGGCGGTGATTCGCGGCAACCTGCTGGCCGCCGATGCCGCACTGGAATATCCCGCGGGCGAACGGGGCGAATACGTGTGGGACGAGTTCCCGCACGCCATCGAGTATCTCGTGTACGCCTATCTCCAGCAGGGGGACGACCAGCGGGCACTGGTGCAGTTGCGCCGCCTGCAGGCGACGGCGCGACTCGAGCCCACCTTCAAGACGGCCTTCCACCTGTCGTCGACGCCGGCGCGCTATGTGCTCGAGCGCCGCGAGTGGCACGCAGCGCTCGCGCTCGTTCCGCGCACGCCCGCGACGCTCGACTGGGACCAGTTCACCTGGCCGGAGGCGGTGACCTGGTTTGCCCGCGGGCTCGGTGCGACGCACGCGGGGCAGCTCGATATCGCGCGGGCCGCGGAGCAGCGCCTCGGCGAACTGGAAACCGCGACCGCCGCCAGCGGCGAAGTGCTGTTCACCCGGAACATCCGCGTGCTGCGCTGGGCGGTCGGCGCCTGGCTCGCGCAGGTGCAGGGCGAGGGCGAGGCCGCGCGCACGATGATGAAGCAGGCGGCGGATCTCGAGGCCGCGACACCCAAGCACGCGGTGACGCCCGCGCCGACGTTGCCCGCCAGCGAGCTGCTCGGGGACCTGCTCCGCGAGCAAGGCGAGCCGGTGCTGGCGCTCGCTGCCTACCAGCGCTCCCTCGAGCTCTACCCCCAACGCTTCAACAGCCTGCTGGGCGCTGCGCGGGCGGCACGCGCGGCGGGTGACGCACCTCGCGCCCGCGACTACTATCAGCGCCTGCTCGCCCTCGCCGGGGGCGGAACGAGGCGATCGATAGTCGATGAAGCACGATTGTTCGTTGCTGCTGCGCCAGTTCGAGATCGCATGGAAGCTCGCTCGCCGGCGGCTCGCTGACGCGCGAAGAGCTTGCGTGGCCCGGCAGCGCGGAAGCGGTCCGAAGCTGGCTGCATGGCCTGCACGGGCGCCTTCGCGGTAACCCGCGAGACGGCTGCCCCTTGAGGAGCGCCCGATGAAGGTCGTCAAGCCGGTGCGCGCCACGCACAGCTACACGCAGCGGCTGGCCGGCGCGCCGGCCGCAGTGTTCCCGCTGCTGTGCCCGGTGCGCGAGGCGGACTGGATCGAGGGCTGGGATCCGCCGCTCGTGGTCTCGGCAAGTGGAATCGCCGAGAACGACTGCGTCTTTACGACGGCCGCGCAGCCCGTCGACGCCATCTGGTACGTCACGCGCCACGAACCCGCGGCGGGCTTCATCGAGATGCTCAAGATCACGCCCGGCGTCACGGCCTGCCGGCTCTCGATCCAGTTGCGCGCGGTCGAGGGCGGCTCCGAGGCGGATGTCACCTATTCGCACACCAGCCTCGGCGCCGACGGCGATGCGTTCGTCGCGGCGTTCAGCGCCGAGTACTACCTGCAGTTCATGCGGGACTGGGAAGCACGGATCAACTACTATTTGCGGCATGGTCGGCTGCTGCGCGCCACGGATTGATCTCGCTGTCGTGAGGGGTGGTGCATGACGACGCGACCCAGGGTCGTGCTGCTCGTCGCCGGCTTCGCGGCGGCCGCAGCCGTGGCCTGGTGGTGGCTGGGCCGGGGTGAAGGCGAAGGCGCGATCGTGCTCTACGGCAACGTCGATGTGCGGCAGGTATCGCTCGCATTCAACGCCAGCGAACGTGTCGCGCAGATGCGGGTCGAGGAGGGCGACCGGGTCACCAGGGGGCAGGTGCTCGCGGTACTCGACACCGCGATGCTCGCGCTGCGCATCTCGCAGGCGCAGGCGCAACTCGACGCGCAGGAGCAGGTGCTGCGGCGGCTCGAAGCGGGCAGCCGGCCCGAGGAGATCGACCAGGCGCGCGCCAGCCTTGCCGCTGCCGAGGCGGAGGCCGCACGGGCGCGCGATCAGTTCCTACGCCTGCAGGCGGTGGGCGCCAACACCGGCGGCCGCGCGGTGAGCGAGCAGGAGCTCGATGCGGCCCGCGCGGCCGACCAGGTGGCGCAGGCGAAAGTGCTGGGTGCGCGCAAGGCACGGGACCTCGCAGTCGAAGGTCCGCGCAAGGAGGACGTCGCGCAGGCGCGCGCGCAGCGCGACGCCGCACGCGCCACACTCGACCTGATGCGACAGCAGCTCGCGGATTCGCAGCTCAAGGCGCCGGTCGATGCAGTGGTCCGCAGCCGCCTGCTCGAGCCCGGCGACATGGCTTCGCCCCAGCGGCCGGCGTATGCGCTCGCGATCACCCATCCGAAGTGGGTGCGTGCCTTCGTTTCCGAACCGGACCTCGGTCGTGTCAAACCCGGGCAGGCGGCGCGGGTGACCATCGACAGCGCGCCGCGCGAGGCCTTCACCGGCAAGGTCGGCTACATCGCTTCGGTGGCGGAGTTCACGCCGAAGAACGTGCAGACCGAGGAGCTGCGCACCAGCCTCGTCTACGAGATCCGCATCAACGTGGACGATCCCGGCGACCGGCTGCGCCTCGGCATGCCGGCGACGGTCCGCCTGTCGCAATGAATCCTGCGGCGCCTGCGGTCGCAGCGCGCGGCCTCGGCAAGCGTTTCACCGACAAGGAATCCGGGCGGTCGATCGCGGCGCTCGCCGACATCTCGCTGCAGGTGTTACCCGGTGCGCTGACGGCGCTCGTCGGTCCCGACGGCGCGGGCAAGACCACGCTGCTGCGCATCGCCGCGGGCCTGATGCGCGCCGACGAGGGTACGCTCGAGGTGCTCGGGATCGATGTCGCGCGCGACCCGCAGGCGATCCAGGCCCGTATCAGCTACATGCCGCAGCGCTTTGGCCTCTACGAGGACCTCAGTGTGCAGGAAAACCTCGATCTCTACGCCGACCTGCATGGCGTGGGTGCTGCGGAGCGTCGCGCGCGCTACGCGCGCCTGATGGAGATGACCGCGCTCGGGCCGTTCACTTCGCGCCTGGCCGGCAAGCTCTCGGGCGGGATGAAGCAGAAGCTCGGCCTCGCCTGCGCGCTGGCGCGCACGCCGGAGTTGCTGCTGCTGGATGAACCGACCGTCGGGGTCGATCCGCTGTCGCGGCAGGAGCTGTGGGAGATTCTCGGCGAACTGGTGGGCGATCAGCACATCACGGTGCTTGCGAGCACCGCGAACCTGGAGGAGGCGGCGCGCTGCGCGGCGGTGTTCGTGCTGCACGAGGGGCGGATCCTCACGCAGGGTTCGCCGGAGGAGATCCGTCGACACGCGGAGGGCCTGTGCTTCGTGGCCACGCCGCCAGACGGCGAGCCGGCGCGACAGCTGCAGGCGCGCCTGATCGATGACCCCCAGTCGATCGATGCGGTGCCGCGCGGCGGTGCCGTGCATTTCGTCCGTCGCCGCGAGGTCGTGCAGCAGGGCGATCCCGGGCTCGCGCCACTGCTGCACGGTGCCCAGGGCACGGCGGCCGCGCCGACCATGGAAGACGGCTTCATGGTGCTGCTCGCGGCGCAGGCGCCCCACGCTCGTCGCAGGGCGCCGCCGCCCGTGCCGTCGCATCCGCCCGCCGCACCGCAGGGCGAGACGGTCATCGAAGTGCGCGATCTCACGCGGCGCTTTGGCGATTTCGTCGCGGTCGACGGCGCAAGCTTCACGGTGCGGCGTGGCGAGATCTTCGGTCTCCTCGGCCCGAACGGGGCGGGCAAGACCACGACCTTTCGCATGCTTTGCGGCCTGCTTCCCGCGAGCGGCGGCTCGCTGCAGGTGGCTGGCCGCAACTTGCGCACGGCGCGGGCCGAGGCCCGGCGCGAGATCGGCTACGTCTCGCAGAAGTTCGCCCTCTACGGGAGCCTGACCGTCGACGAGAACCTCGAGTTCTTCGGCGGCGCCTATGGGTTGCGGGGCAGCCGGCTGCGCGAGCGTCGCGCGGCCGTCATGGCGCAATTCGACCTCGAGGGGCAGGGCGCGGTGCGCGCGGGCCGGCTGCCGGGCGGGTTCAAGCAGCGCCTGGCGATGGCGGCCGGCCTGCTGCACGAACCCCGCATCCTCTTCCTCGATGAGCCGACCAGTGGCGCAGACCCGCACGCGCGGCGCGAATTCTGGCGCCGCATCACGGCGCTCGCCCTGCAGGGCACGACCATCGTCGTCACGACGCACTTCATGGAGGAGGCGGAGTACTGCGACCGGGTCGTCATCCAGGATGCCGGCCGCGTGCTCGCGCTCGGCACGCCACTCGAGGTCCGGCGCGAGGCCGGCGATGCACCTGGCCACCCGCTCGACATGGAGCAGGCCTTCGTCGCAATCGTCGCGCGTGCACGCCGCACGGGCGCGAGCAGGGCGGCCGCGTGATCCGGCGCGTGGTGGCGCTGTCGCGCAAGGAGCTGCGGCAGTTGCTGCGCGATCGCAGCAACGTGATGCTGGGCATCCTGTTGCCGATGGTGCTGATCCTGATCTTCGGCTTCGGGCTGTCGTTCGACGTGCGCAATGCGCCGGTTGCCGTCGTGCTCGACGATGCCTCGCCCACCGCGCACGACGCGATCGCGGGCCTCATGCTGTCGGGCTTTTTCAGGCCGGTCGTGCTGCGGAGCATGCAGGAGGCAAAGCAGCGGATGCGGGCCCGCGAGGTGGATGCCATCGTGCGCCTGCCGCAGGACTTCTCGCGTTCGCTCGATGACGGCGGCGCGCAGGTGCAGGTGCTCGTGCACGGCGCGGACGCGAGCCGGGCGCGCGCCATCCAGTCCTACCTCGAGGCGGCGCTCGGCCAGTGGGCCGCGCGCCGGGCCGACCGCGCGGGCGCGGCGGCCGGCGATGGGGCCGTGGGATCGGTCGCAATCGACCAGCGCCTCTGGTTCAACGCGGCCAACACCAGCACCTGGTTCCTCGTGCCGGGCCTCGTGGTGCTGATCACGACGCTGGTCGGCGCGTTCCTCACCGCGCTCGTCGTCGCGCGGGAGTGGGAGCGCGGCACGCTCGAGGCGCTGTTCGTGACGCCGGTGCGCCCGGTCGAGATCCTGGTCGCGAAGACGCTGCCGTACTTCGGCGTCGGCATGTTCGGGCTGGTGCTGTGCCTGCTCGCCGCGCGCTTCCTGTTCCACGTGCCGATGCAGGGCTCGCTCGCGATGATCCTGCTGAGTTCCGTCCTGTACATGTTCGTCGCGCTCGGCATCGGCCTGCTGATTTCCTCGGCGACGAAGAACCAGTTCCTGGCGAGCCAGATCGCGCTGGTCAGCAGCTTCATGCCGGCGCTGATGCTGTCGGGCTTCATCTTCGACCTGCGCAACATGCCGGCGGCAGTGGCCGCGCTCGCGCACCTGCTGCCTGCGACATGGTACCTCGATGTCCTGAAGAGCCTGTTCCTGGCGGGCAACTACTGGCCGATGATCGCGCGCAACTGCCTCATCCTTGCGCTGTACGCCGCGATCCTGCTGGGCCTCGCCCGCCTGCAGACACGGAAGCGGCTCGAGTGAGCGCGCTCGCCGACGGCCTGCACCGGCTCGCGAACCTCTGTCGCAAGGAGCTGCTCGCGGTGCTGAAGGACCCGGCGAACCGGCTGGTGCTGGTCCTGCCGGTGATCGTGCAATCGCTGATCTTCGGCTACGCGGCGACCTTCGACCTGCGGCATGTGCCCTACGCGCTGCTCGACCAGGACGGTGGCGAGGCCGCCGGCGAACTGGTCGCGCGGCTGGAGGGTTCGGGCGTGTTCGAGCGTGTCGCGACACTGCGCAGCGAGGCACAGATCGCGCCGCTCATCGACCGGCAGGAGGCGATGCTCGTGGTCCACATCGGTGCCGAGTTCGAGCGACGGCTGCGCGCCGGCGAAGTCGTGCCCATCCAGGTGATACTCGATGCGCGCAATTCGAATACCGCCGGCAGTGCCGCCGCGCATCTCGGCGCGATCGTCGCACGCTTCAACGAGGCATGGCGGGCGCGGTACGCGGGCGGCGGGCCGCGCCTCACGATCGTGTCGCGGGCCTGGTTCAACCCGAACCTCGAGACGCGCTGGCACATGCTGCCAGCGCTGATGGCCGGGCTCAGCATGATCCAGACGCTGCTGCTCACCGCGCTCTCGGTGGCGCGCGAGCGGGAGCAGGGGACCTTCGACCAGATGCTGGTGACTCCCTATCGGCCCTTCGAGATCATGATCGGCAAGGCGCTGCCGTCGATCTTCATCGGCCTAGTGCAGGCGACGCTGGTCCTGCTCGTGTCGACGCTGTGGTTCGATATTCCGTTCTCGGGCTCGCTGGTGGCGCTCTACGCGGGCCTGCTGCTCTTCACCGTGGCCTGCGTCGGGATCGGCCTGTCGATTTCCGCCTTGTCTGCGAACATGCAGCAGGCCATGCTGTACTCCTTCGTGCTGGTCATGCCCTTCATGCTGCTCTCGGGCCTTGCCACGCCGGTCGCCAACATGCCGCAACCCATGCAGTGGCTCACCTCGGTCAATCCGCTGCGCTACGCGATCCACTTCGTGCAGCGCGTCTACCTCGAAGGGGTCGGGCTCGGCACGGTGGCGGGCGACCTGTACCCGCTCGTCTTGATCGCCGCGCTCACGTTGCCGCTCGCGGCCTGGCTCTTTCGCCACAGGCTCGCATGACGATGCGCGCCGCTGCCCTGGCGTCGCTGTGCGGGTGCGTGCTGGCCGCTTGCGCCGCCGGGCCGCAGTACCAGGCCCCGACGCCGCAGTTGCCGCAGCAGTGGACCTATCCGCAACTGCGTGGCGTCGCGCCGCTGCCGGTGCCGTGGTGGCGCGCCTTCGGCGATCCCGCGCTCGATGCGCTCGAGGAGCGCGCAGGCGCGACGAGCCCCGACCTCGAGACCGCCGCGCTGCGTTTTGCCCAGAGTCGTGCGCAACGACGGATTACGGCCGCGCAGCGTGGGCCGCAGGCAGGCGCGAGCGCGGCGGCGAGCCGGCAGCGGCAGAGCGAGCACGGGGCGAGCGTGCGCATGATGGACGTGCTCGCGCCGCCCGCCACGCGCGACGAACTGGTGCGGGCGCTCAGTGAACCCTATGACCTCTACCAGGCGGGCTTCGATGCGTCGTGGGAACCCGACCTGTGGGGTCGCGTGCGCCGCTCCATCGAGGCGGCCGATGCGGATGTCGCCGCGGCGCGCGCCACCCTCGACGGGGTGCGCCTCGGCCTGCAGGCGGAGGCGGCGCGCAACTATTTCGAATGGCGCGACTCGCAGCGGCAGATCGCGCTGGCGCGAGCGGACCTCGCCGCCGCCGAGGAGCAGCAGCGGCTGTTGCAGGCGCGCGCCGACGGCGGCGCGGCGAGCGAGCTCGACGCTGCCCGCCAGCGGGCACAGCTCGCCGAGCTGCAGGCACGCCTGCCCGCGCTCGCCGCGGGTGAAACGCAGGCGGCGAACCGCCTCTCGCTGCTGCTCGGTGAACCGCCCGGTACATTGCCACCGGACCTGATGGCGGCAGCGCTGCCGGCGGAGGGGGCGGCGCAATGGCCGGTCGCGCTGCCGGACCTCGCCGCGGGCCTGCCGTCGGAACTGGCGCGCCACCGCCCCGATATCCGCGCCGCGGAAGCAAGACTGCACGCCGCCACCGCCGCCGTTGGCATCGCGGTCGCCGCGCTCTACCCGCGGATCACGCTCGGTGGCGACTTCGCCTACGAGGCGACGCGCCCGGGCGACCTCGGTGACTGGGGCAGCCGGCGCTGGTCGGTGGGTGCGAGCCTCGACCTGCCGGTGTTCGACCGCGGACGCCGTCGCGGCGTGATCACGCTGCGCAAGCTGCAGCAGCAGGAAGTCGCCGTGGCCTACCAGCAGGTCGTCCTCTCCGCCTGGCACGAGATCGACACGGCACTCGCCGCGTATCTCGCGCAGCGCGATCGGCACCAGGCGCTCGCGGAGCGGGAAGCCGCGGCGCGCGATGCCTGCGCGCTGGCGCACGCGCGCTACGAGCGCGGGCTGGAGAGCTACCTCGTGAACCTCGACTCGCAGCGTGCGCTGTTGGCAGCGCGGCGCGAGTCCGCCGCGAGCGCCGCGGCGCTGGCCAACCGGCTCGTCGTGCTGTACAAGGCGCTCGGCGGCAACGAAACGGGAGGTGGCAGGCCATGATCGGGGCACGGGAGGCACTGGCGCGGCTGCGCGCGGGCAATGAGCGGTTCGTATCCGAGATCATGGCAAGCGAGGCGATCACCTCGCCCACGCGGCGCAGGCAGGTGGCAGTCGCCCAGGAGCCCTTCGCGATCCTCCTCGGCTGCTCCGACTCGCGCGTTCCGGCCGAGATCATTTTCGACCAGGGGCTCGGCGACCTGTTCGTGATCCGGGTGGCGGGCAATATCGTGGCGCCATCGCAGATCGACAGCGTCGAGTTTGCCGCCGAGCGCTATGGCACGGAGCTCGTCGTGGTACTCGGGCATTCGACCTGCGGTGCGATCCTCGCGACACTGGAAGAGCTGGGGCGCCCGCCAGCCGAGCAATCGCGCAGCCTGCGGTCAATCGTCGATCGCGTGCGGCCGTCCATCGAGCCGCTGCTTGTGACGGAGGTCGCGCACGATCACGCCGCGCTGGTGAAGCACGCGGTGCGCGCCAACATCCGTTCCTCGGTCAACCAGCTGCGCCGCGGTTCGCGGGCGCTCGAGCAGCGCATTCGCGAAGACCGGCTGCTGGTCGTGGGCGCGGAGTATTCGCTCGACAGCGGAGTGGTGGAGTTCTTCGACGCGTAGGGGGCATCGTGGCGAGAGGAGCAACCAGGACCGCATCATGGCCGGCCGTGGCGCTGTGGGCCGGCCTCATCGCCGGGGCGCTCGACATCACGGCGGCGATCGTCACCAACACGTTGCGGGGTTCGACGCCGATGCGCGTGCTGCAGTCCGTGGCGAGCGGGCTGCTCGGCAGGCGCGCACTCGATGGCGGCTGGCCGACCGCGCTTCTCGGCCTCCTGCTGCATTTCGCCATGATGCTGGTGATTGCCGGGATCTTCTGCGCGCTGGCGTCGCGCATGGCGTGGACGCGGCGCTTGCCGCTGGCCGCCGGCGCGATCTATGGCGTCGCCGTGTATGCGGTGATGAACCTCATCGTCGTGCCGCTGTCGGCCTTTCCGGTCAAGTTGTCCTACCCGCCGGTCACCCTCGCGATCGGACTGTCGGTGCACATCCTCTGCATCGGCGTGCCGATGGCGCTGACTGCAGTGAAGCTGCGGGGCCGGCATGCGTAGGCATCATTTCGAGCGACACTACTCGAGCCGCAGCGGCTGGTTGCGTGCGGCCGTGCTCGGCGCCAACGATGGCATCCTCTCGACCGCGAGCCTCGTCGTCGGCGTCGCGGCGGCGGCGGCGGGGCGCGACGAGATCCTGATAGCCGGCGTCGCGGGCCTCGTGGCGGGCGCGATGTCCATGGCGGCCGGCGAGTACGTCTCGGTGAGTTCGCAATCGGACGCGGAGAAGGCCGACCTCGATCGCGAGCGCCGCGAGCTCGAGACCGAGCCCGAGGCGGAGATCCGCGAGCTGACGCAGATCTACGTGAAGCGCGGCCTGCGGCCGCAGCTCGCGAAGGAAGTCGCCGAGGAGATGACGGCGCACGATGCGCTCAAGGCACACGCGCGCGACGAGCTCGGTCTTTCCGAGGTCAATCGCGCCCGGCCGGTGCAGGCCGCCGCGGCTTCCGCGCTCACCTTCGCGGTCGGGGCGCTGCTGCCGCTGGGTGCGGCGCTCTTCAGTCCGCCCGCCAGCACGGTGCTCGTGGTCGGCGCGACTTCACTGGTCGCGCTCGCGACCCTCGGGGCGCTCGCGGCGCTGGCCGCAGGCTCGAGCCTGGTCGCGGGCGCCGCGCGGGTCAGCTTCTGGGGCGCATTCGGCATGGGTGCGACGGCCCTGATCGGCAAGCTGTTTGGCGCGTTGATCTAGGTCGGGGTGCCGCCCGGGCGCTCGGTAGCCGCGACTGGCCGGGCTGTCTTATCATCCCGGCATGCTGCGAAACTCCGCTGGACGCTATGGCTCGCCGTCGATCTGGCTGCACTGGCTGATGCTGCTGCTGATCGCCGCGGTGTACGCCTGCATCGAACTGCGGGTGAACTTCCCCCGCGGCAGTGATCCCCGCGAGGCGCTCAAGACCTGGCACTTCATGCTGGGCATCGGCGTGCTGGCGCTGGCGCTCGTGCGCCTCGTGGTGAACCTGCGCGACCCGGCGCCTGCCATCCAGCCCGATCCGGGCGGACTGCAGAAGCTGCTCGCAAGGGGCGCCCATCTCGCGCTCTACGTGCTGATGATCGGCATGCCGGTGCTCGGCTGGCTCATCCTCAGCGCCGAGGGCAAGCCGGTACCGTTCTTCGGGCTCGAGTTGCCGCCGCTCATCGGTCCCGATGAGGCGCGCGCCGAGGCGATCGAGGATTTCCACAAGACCGCGGGCACCGTCGGCTACTGGCTGATCGGCCTGCATGCGGCCGCGGCGCTCTATCACCATTACATCCGGCGGGACGACACGCTCGTGCGCATGCTGCCGGCCGTGCGCAGGCGAACCTAGGCGCGCCGATGCTGACGCAGTCGACCTGGGTCTACTGGGCGCTGCTGTCGGCGGTATTTGCCGCGCTGACTGCGATATTCGCCAAGGTCGGCGTGCAGGGCATCGACGCCGATCTCGCGACGCTGGTGCGCACCGTGGTGATCCTCGTGGCGCTCGCGGCGCTGGTGCTGGCCGCGGGCAAGTGGAGCAACCCGCTCACGCTGCCCGGGCGCGCCTTGCTGTTCCTCGCCCTCTCGGGGCTCGCCACCGGCGCGTCGTGGTTGTGCTATTTCCGCGCGCTGCAGCTGGGCGATGCGGCCAAGGTGGCGCCGGTCGACAAGTTCAGCGTCGTGCTGGTCGCGGTCTTCGCGGCCGTCTTCCTGCGCGAGCGGCCCTCGCTGCGTGACTGGGCCGGCATCGCGATGATCTCGGCCGGGGTGATGCTGCTCGCACTGCGGAGGTAGCGTGCCATGGATCACAGGGATGCGACGATCGGCCTGCGGGAGATCGGCCAGATTGCCGTGCCGGTGGCGGACCTCGGCAGGTCCGTCACCTTCTACCGCGATGTGCTCGGCATGCGCTTGTTGTTCCAGGCGCCACCCGGGCTCGCATTCTTCGACTGCAGCGGCGTGCGCCTGATGCTCGATGCGACGGCCGCCACCGCTGCCGAATGCCGCGCCTCGGTCATCTATTTCAAGGTGGCCGATATCGCCGCCGCGCACGCGCAGTTCTCGGCGAGCGGCGCCCCGTTCGAGGCGAAGCCCCACCGGGTTGCGACCTTGCCGGACCACGAACTGTGGATGGCCTTCTTCCGCGACCCCGACCGCAACCTCCTCGCGCTGATGTGCGAGGTGCGTGGCTGACGGCGCTGCTATCCTCCACGCAGGAGGTTCGATGCACTACCTGCTGAATTACGAGTTCGTCGCGGACTTCCAGGAACGGCGCCAGGCCCTGCGCGCCGCGCACCTGCTGCATGCCTGGGAAGCCCACGATCGCGGCGAACTGCTGCTCGGTGGCGCGCTCAACGACCCGCCCGCGGGCTCGATGCTGCTGTTCCAGGGTGATTCGCCTGCCGTGGCCGAACGCTTCGCGGAGGCCGATCCCTATGTGACGGGCGGCATCGTCGCCCGCTGGCGGGTCAGGCAATGGACCACGGCCGTCGGCGCGATGGCCGCCAATCCGCTGCGCCCCGGGGCCTGATGCAGACCCTTTCGATCGCCATCGCGACGACGCGCGCCGAGCTCGAACGGGCCTGGGAGGTGGTGCGCGAGCTGCGCACGCAACTCACGCTCGAGGCCTTCGTCGCGCAGGTCGAGCGCCAGCGCGAGCGGGAGGGCTATGCGCTCGCCCTGCTGTGCGACGGGGGCACGGCACGCTCGGCAGCCGGCTTTCGCCACCTGGAAACACTCGCATGGGGGCGCATCCTCTACATCGACGATCTCGTGTCGCGTGCGGCGGACCGCGGCGCGGGCTACGGCAGCGCGCTGTTCGACTGGCTCGTGGGGGAGGCGCGCGCCGCCGGCTGCGCGCAACTGCACCTCGACTCCGGCGTCCAGCGCTTCGGCGCGCACCGCTTCTACCTGCACAAGGGGCTCGACATCACGAGCCACCACTTCGCGATGGGACTCTAGTCGTCCATCAGGAAGCTGCGCAGCTGCTCCGATCGCGACGGATGGCGCAGCTTGCGCAGCGCCTTCGCCTCGATCTGGCGGATGCGTTCGCGCGTGACATCGAACTGCTTGCCGACTTCCTCGAGGGTATGGTCGGTGTTCATGTCGATGCCGAAGCGCATGCGCAGCACCTTCGCCTCGCGCGGCGTCAGCCCGGCGAGCACGTTGTGCGTGGCTTCCTTGAGCCCTTCGACGGTGGCCGAGTCGAGCGGGGAGGAGATCGTGGTGTCCTCGATGAAGTCGCCCAGGTGCGAATCCTCGTCATCGCCGATGGGCGTTTCCATCGAGATG
>CAZRLI010000010.1:0-3426 GCA_964600535.1 uncultured Steroidobacteraceae bacterium
TTGCGCGGGTCGATGAGCGCCCGCGCATAGTTGTCCTGGAACTCCCAGCTCAGGCGCTCCGGCAGGAACCAGTAGACGAGCCGGCCGTTGAATCCGCCCTGCAGGTCCGAATCGTAGGCATCGTCGAAGTACTCGCGGTAGGCGAGGTTCGCATCGACATTGCCGTTGAGGCGGCCGGCGTTGCGCGTCCAGCCGAGCCGCAGGCCGAGCTCACCGACCGTCTGCGATTCTTCATCCGTGCTCTCGCGCCGGATATTGTCCGTGTGGAACGCGCCGATCGTGAGGCCGAGGTCGACCTGCTGGGCCATCGCGATGCCGGTGCACATCCACGCCGCCGCAATGACGAGCGGCAGCCCCCGTTTGCCGATCCTGTTCATTTCTTTTCCGTTTGCGTTGACTCGAGGAATCCGTCCCCGTAACCGTAGCCGTAGTAGCCGCCGACATTGTTGTCGTGCAGCGCCTGGTTGAGCACGAGGCCGACGCGCGGCCCTTCGCCGATGATGCCGAGCGCGTCCACGACCGCCTGTTGCGGGGTGCGGCCCGCCGCCACCACCAGCACCACCTGCCCGAAGAGCGATGCGAGCACCTGCGCTTCGCTGGTGAGCAGCATCGGCGGCGAATCGAGCAGCACGATCGCGTTGTCGTCGAGGCGGCCGAGCTCGTCGACCACCTGGCGCATGCGCGCGCTGGCGAGCAGCTCGGTCGCGGACTCGGCCCGCCTGCCGATGGGCAGCAGGTGCAGGCCGCGCACGTCGGTCGGCAGCACCGCGGTGGCCACTTCCATGGCCGGGTTGGCGAGCAGATCGAGCAGGCCGGGCTCGCCCCCCAACCCGAAGGCCTGGCTCACGTGCGGCTTGGGCGCGTCGCCGTCGACCAGGATCACGCTGTGGTCCTTCTCCAGCGCGAGGCTCAGGGCGAGATTGACGGCGGTAAAGGTCTTGCCCTCGCCGGGCAGCGCACTCGTCACCATCAGCGTGCGCGGCGACGTCGGGCGCGACTCCGCCGGCGGCGCGTCGTCACCGAAGGCGTACTTCAGTATGGGTCGCTTCAGCGTCCGGTACTGGTGCGCGAGCTCGCGCTGCTGGTGCTCGGGCGGCAGCAGGCCGCCACGGCGCAGGTGATCGAAGTCGATGTGGATCGACTTCCCGGCATTGCCGTAAGACCGTTGTCCCGCGGCACTGCGCGCCATGGACGGCGCGGCGGCCGCCGGCGCCGCCTTGCGCGGCGCACTGGCTGCGACCGGCTTCTGCGCGGCCGCGGCCTGGCTGCTCTGCTGCAGCCGCTTCAATGCACGTTCGACAATGCTCATGCGGGGTTCATCCGATCAGGTTCTGCAGGTGGCGGGCGGCGAACTCCTGCAACGCCATGACCGCGCCGAAGACCAGGAAGAGGACCAGCGTCGCCGCCGAGAACTTCAGCAGCTCCACCCGCCGCTGCTGGCGGTGGCGGTCGACCCAGGTGCGGCCGATCGCCGCGAACACCGGCTGACCCGTGACTTCGGCGAGCGCGCGCACGGTGTGGAACACGGGCCGCAGCTGGTTGAGCAGCCACGCGCCACCCCCCGCGACGGCCAGCGCCGCCAGCAGGACCATCAGCAGCAGCTGCGGGCGGTCCGGCGAGGCCGGTTCGATCGGTGCCGCGGGCGGTTCGATGATGTCGAACTTCACGGTTCCCGTGCGGTCGGCCTGTTCGGACAGCATCGCGGTCTCACGCCGCTGCACGAGTTCGTTGTACTGCTGGCGCACCTGGTCGTAGTCGCGGTTGAGGCGCGCGAGCTCGGCCTCGACTTCCGGAACCGAGTTGACCTGCTGGCGCAGCGAACCGATCTTGCCCTGGCGCTGCGACAGCTCCCGGCGCAACTCCGCGACCTGCACCTGCGTGCGCTTGAGGTCGATCTCGAGGCTCTGGTAGACCGGGTTCTTCTTCAGCGACGAGGAGAGGCTGCCGGTCGCCTGCTGCCCCGCCTTGACGCGCGCGAGCTCTTCCTGCTGGCGCTGCTTGAGTTCTTCGATGGTCTTGCGCGTCGCCACCACCTCCGGATGCTTTTCGGTGTAGCGCAGCAGCAGCTCGTCGAGCTGGCGCTGCAGCTCCTGGATCCTGAAGGTGAGGTCGCCCGATGCGGGCGTCGCCGCCGCCGTCGTGTCGCCGGTGTCGAAGCCGAAGAGGAAGGGCTCCTCGCCGTCGAGCTGGCGCTGGATCTCCTTCTCGCGGCTCTCGGCGACCGCCAGGGCGGTGCGCACCCGTTCGGCATCGAGCGTTTCCTGCTGCAGGCGGCCGAAATAGTCGCCGGTGCTGTCCGGCATCAGGCCGACGTTCTTCTTCTTGAAGTCCGCGAGGCGACCCTCGGCGTCACGCAGGCGCTGCTCATACTCCGCGATCTGCTCGTCGATGAAGCGCTGCGCGGTCTGCTGGCCGGTGCGTTTCTCGCCGAGCGCATTCTCGACGAAGGCGTTCAGCATCTTCTGCACGACCTCGACCGACTTCTCGCGGCTATGGTCCTCGAAGCTGATGACGTAGAGGCCCTCCCCCTGCGTCGTGCGTGCGCGCAGGTCGGCGGCGTCGATCGAAATGCGCTCGCGGATGCTGGTGATCAGCGCCTCCTTCTGCTCGGGGGTCGTCGCACGCAGGTCGAGGTCCGTCTCGCGCGCCACCTGCTCGATCTGCGGGCGGCTGAGCAGCGCCTGGCGCACGAGATCGAGTCCCGAGGCGACATCCGGGTTGATCGCGAGTCCCTCGAGCAGCGGGCGCAGGATGCCGCGCGTGTCGACGTAGACCTTGGCGGTCGCCTTGTAGGTATTCGGCATCGTCATCACGACGACCCAGCCGACGAGGCAGATGGCCCAGGCGACGATGATGGCCAGCCAGCGAAAGCGCCATGCGCCGCGCAGTTCGTCGAGGATCTTGTTCAGCAGTTCGCGCAGGTTCATCGCATGGCGGCCGTCAGAAGAAGGATTCCGGCACGATCAGCACGTCGCCGGGCATCATGTCCACGTTTTCCTTGAGGCGACCTTTCTTGAGCAGGTCTTCGAGCCGGACGCGTTTCTCCACCGTCTTGCCCTTCGCATCCTTGCGCACCAGCTTGGCGCGATTGCCGGCCGCGAACTCGGCGAGGCCGCCCACTGCCAGCACGACGTCGAGCGCGGTCATGCCCTCCCGGTACGGCACCGCACCCGGGTTGGTCACCTGCCCCACCACCGTGATCTTGCTGAAGGAACTCTGCGGATTGGTGACGATGACGTTGACCTGCGGGCTGCGGATGTACTCGGCCAGCTTCGCTTCCATGTCGCGAGCGAGCTCCGATGGGGTCTTGCCGACGGCCACCAGGTCCTCGATCAACGGCGTGGACACCTTGCCGTCGGGTCGCACCGGCACCGAGACGGACAGCTCGGGATTGCGCCAGACGAATACCTGGATGGTGTCACCCGG
>CAZRLI010000010.1:3526-17024 GCA_964600535.1 uncultured Steroidobacteraceae bacterium
GGCGGGGCATCTGGGGCCTGTGCCTGCACGGCCCACGCGGCCAATGGTCCGAATGCCAGCAGGAGCCCGAGCTGGGTGCGCCATCCGTTCATGCGGTTGCGGGGTCCTTTCATTTCAGCGAATCGAGCAGCGACTGGGCTGCGTCGCGGGAGGTGAAGTGGGCATTCTGCTCGATCAATCCACGCAACACTGTGGCCGCCGCCTCCTTTTGGCCCGCCTTCGCCAGCGCCGCCGCATAGTGGTATTGCAGCTCGGCCGACCCCGGTTCTCCCCGGGCTGCCTTTTCAAGGACCGGCAGGCTGTCCGCAATATTACCCGAATTCAGCAGGATCCATCCGTAAGTATCTGCAATTCCATGGTTTTCTGGCGCCTCCTTGTAGGCGCGCCGGGCCAGGTCCAGGGCCCGCGCATCGCCCACCTCCTGGTACAGCCAGGCGAGGTTGTTCAGGAGGGCGGGTGCCTGCAGGACCTTGACGGCCTCCTCATACTGGGCGATCGCCCCCCGACGGTTTCCGGCCGCCTGGTAGTGCTCGGCCAGGGCCACCCGGACGAGCGAATCCGCAGGGTGGTCCTTCAGCCAGCTCACCAGCACATCCTCCGGCTGGGGTCGGCCGCCGGCGCGCGCCGCCCGGTAGGCCTTGATGGACAGCGCGGCGCTCGGGTGCGCGCGCGCCGCGCGGTCATAAGACTCCATCGCCTGCAGCAGGCGGCCCGCCGCATACAGCGTGTCGCCCCTCAATTCGTCGACGATGGCGGGAGGCCCGCCCGCTTTCTCGAGGTCAGCGAGGCGCTCGAGCGCGCGATCGTAGCGCTTCTGCTCGATGTCGAGCTGCACCAGCATCGCATTCGGTGCGACCCACGCAGGACGCCCGCGCACCGCCGCCTCGAGCCGCACCCGCGCATCGTCCGATCGGCCGAGCGATGCGAGGGCCATCGCCGCGTTGACACCGGCGCGCTCGTCGCCGAGCGAAGCCGCCTCATTGAAGCGCTGCAGGGCCGCGTCGAACTGCGATGCGCGAGCCAGGACCTGACCGGCACGGTCGAGCGTGGACGCCCGGGTCTTCGTTGCGGCCAGCGCCTGGTCGATGAGCGCCGTAGCCTTCCCGGCATCGCCGCCCTTGAACATCAGGTCGGCCAGCTGCAGGCGCGCCTCCACGGCGGACGGATTCGCGCTGATCGCCTTCTCCAGCCACTGCACCGCGGCCGCGCGATCCGACTGCGCCAGTGCCGTCGAGGCGAGGCCCAGGTAGGCGCGCTCACCCTTCGGCTCCACGGCCAGCGCCCGCTGGAAGCCCTTCTGCGCCTCCTCGTGCCGGCCGGCCTGCAATTCGCCGGCAGCCGCGCCGAGCAGCGCGTCGACATTGCGGGGATCGGCCTGCAGTGCATCGCCAAACAGGCGGCCTGCCGTCGCGAGGTCGCCGCGTGCCAGCAGGAAGTACCCGCCGACGACCTTGAGACCGACGTCCTGCGGGCTCTGCTGCGTCAGCTCGAGCACCGACTTGCGCGCACCCGCGTTGTCCTGGCCCGAGACCTGCGCGAGTATCAGCAGCTGGCTGCGGCGCAGCCCGCCGGCATCGGCAGGCAACTCCTTCAGGAGGGTGAGCGCTTCGTCGCGCCGCCCCGCCGTCAGGTAGGCACTCGCGAGATCGAGCCGCAGCGCCGCGTTGCCGGGCGCCGCCCGGACGCCCTCTTCGAGCTTCGCGATGCCCGCTTCCGTATCGCCGCTCATCATGAGGATGGAGCCGCTCATCCAGTCGGCACCGGCGTCGCGCGCGGACGCCGGCGCTTCCGCCAGCACGCGCCGCGCACCCACCGGGTCGCCCCGGGCGACCAGGACCCTGGCCAGCTGCTTGCGCGCCTCGATGTTCCCGGGATGCTCGGCGAGCAGTTGCGACAAGGTGGACCCGGCCTGCTCGAGCGAGCCCTGCTCGGTGAGGACCGCCCCGAGCAGCAGTCGCCCGGGCACATTGCCCGGGTCCGCCGCGAGGGCCTCGCGCAGTTCGGTCGTCGCCGATGGGAAATCGCGGCGGGCAAAGGCGACGCGCGCCCTGAGGAAGTGCGTGATGAACGAATCCGGGGCGCGCTGCGCAAGCTCCGTGAGCGCCGTGTCGGCGCCGCCCAGGTCATTGAGCGCGATCCGGCTCTCGACGATGCCGACGAGCACGCCGAACTGCTCCGGCAGGTCGAGCTGGCCCGTCATGTGGCTGCGCGCGGACTCGAAGGACTTTGCTGCCTGGCCGGCATCGCCGAGCGCCATTGCCACGCGCCCGCGGTAGAACGCCGCGCGCGCGAAATCCGGATGTTGTCCCAGGATCCGGTCTAGCGCACGGCTCGTCTGCGCGATCCGGCCCGACGCCCAGGACCAGCGCGCGTCCGCGAGCTGCAGGTCGCGATCGTCCGGCAGGGTGGCCAGCGCGGCGTCGAGTGCCTGGCGCGCGTCGTCGCTGCGGCCGAGGCCCATCAAGGCATCGACGATGACGAGCTGTCGCCGGGCGGACCGGTCGTCCGCCTGCTCCTGCGCGGCGGCGAGCGCCTCCGCATACTTGCCCTGCGCGAGCAGGATCGCCTGGTCGAGTTCGCCGGTCATCGCCGGCGTCGCACCGGCCTGCGTCGCCCGGTCGAGTTCCTTGCGGGCGGTTGCGGGGTCGCCGAGCCGCAGCGACAGGCGCGCCAGCAGCAACCGGCCCCCGACGTGGGTGGGCTCCCGTTCGAGGACCGCCTTGACGTCCGACATCGCCGCGGAATCCCTGCCGGCATCGAACGCGGCCTGCGCCCGCTCGATGCGCTGCTCGACGCTCGTCAGGCGATCGCAGCCCGTGGCGAAACCCGCTGCGAACATCGAGGCCAGGAGGGTGGCTGCCAGGTTTTTCATCGATTGTGTCCAGGGTGGGGGAACATGCCCAGGATGGGCGCCGACATATCGTCCCAGAAAGAGGTGGCGAGCGCCCGCGCCGCGCCGCAATCCGGCTGGCAGCGCACGGCGAGGGACACCAGGCCGGCCGTCACCGGTGCGCGCAGCGCGCGCAGGCCGTAGGCCAGCTGTGCAAGCGCCTCGCGGCTCGTACGCCAGCCACCGATGTCGTAGAGATACGCGAACAACCAGCGGCCGCCGTCCGCCGACTGCGCCTCGAAGCTGGCGATCGGCGCGCGCGGCGACAAGGCCTGCGATGCCTGCGACCAGGGCCGGTGCCAGTGGCCGGGGGCGAGCAGGGAGTTCGCGAACTGCACGAGTTCCCGCCCCTGCTGCTGCGCGCCATAGGCGTTCACATACAATTCGACGGTGCCGGCCAGCGACGAGTAGGACGCCCGATATTCACCGCTCGCCCCCACGTAGCTCGGCATCCACGCCGGTGAAGCGGGCAACGGGCCCTGCCAGCGCCCCGTGGCAATCGGCAACGGCCCGAGCAGCGCCGCCTCGCCACCCGGGAGCGCGGGGACCGGTCGTGCTGCGGCAAAGGTGCCGCCCAGCAGCAGGAAGGTCAGCACGGTCGGCCATCGGTGCGGGCTGCCGCGCGCGGCGACGGGCCTGGCGGCCTGTCCGTGCGCCGGCCGATGGCGCGACAACCGCCGCGCCAGCCAGATGATGGCCGCGAGCAGCACCACGAAGATCGCATTGCCCAGCGACAGGTGTTCGACGGCCACGAGGTAGTGCTGCATGTCGCTCAGGTGCCCGGCCACGACCACGATCAGGATACGCAGCCAGTTGGCAAGGAGGGCGAGGCCAGCACTCGCCGCGACCAGCGCGAAACCGCGACGTCGCGCCAGGTGAAAGAGCCGCGTCGCGAGCACCGCGACCGCGAGTGCCACGACGAAATAGCGCTTGCCGGAGCAGCCCTCGATGATCTGGAAGCTCCCCTCGGGGATGGTGACCAGGTTGTCGCTCACCGTCGTCGGGATGCCGGCCAGCGCGAGCGTCGATTCCGTCACGAGGATGCACAGCCGCTGCAGCAGCGGCACCAGCAATTCCCACACCGGCACCCCGAAATAGAGGAATCCGATCGGGGCGGCGAGGCGCAGCGCAACGGCCCGCCCGGCCCCCGCGTTGACGGCCGCCCAGATCGCGAGCGGCCAGAGCAGCTGGTGCGCCATCAGGCTGTTTGCCTTGAATGCCACCAGCCAGGCAAACAGGATCGCCAGCAACAGGAGGCTTCCGGACGCATCGGGCCGCAGGTCGGCGACAGGGATGCGGCGCGCTTCGGCTGCGAACCAGATCGCACTGACCGCGGCGATCAGGTAGCCGTAGTCGTAGTCGTGGATCTCGCGCCAGAATACCGCGACCGACGTCGCGCTCGGCCACAGCGCCGCGAGCGCAGCCGCCACGATCACCGTGGCGAGCAGCCCGGCGGGACCGACGCCCTCAAGCCTCGCTATCGCGCTCTTCACGCCGGATGCCATAGCGGTCCATCAGGTCATAGAGCGTCGGCCGGCTCACGCCGAGCAGGTCCGCGGCCCGCGAAATCTTGCCTTCGGAGAGCGCCAGTGCCTGCAGGATGGCCTGCCGCTCGGCCCGCGATCGCACCTCCTTGAGATTGAACAGCGGCCCGCCCGCGGATGACTCGGCGAGGCCGAGGTCCCCGGCGGTCACGAGCGGCCCCTCCGCCATGATCACCGCGGTCTTGACCTTGTTCTCGAGCTCGCGCACGTTGCCGGGCCAGGCATGTGCCTCGATGGCCGCGACGGCTTCCGGCGTGTACCCGCGCCGCGGCATGCCCTGCTCGGCGCCGAAGCGGCCGAGAAAGGCATGTGCGAGCACGACGGCATCGCCCGGCCGGTCGCGCAGCGGCGGCAGGCTGACGGTGACTTCGCTCAGCCGATAGAACAGGTCTTCGCGGAAACGCTGCTCCGCGATCAGGGTCTTCAGGTCCTGGTGGGTCGCGCAGACGATGCGCACATCGACCGCGATTTCCTCGCGCCCCCCCACCCGCTCGATCACCCGCGCCTGCAGGAATCGCAGCAGCTTTGCCTGCAGCGGCAACGGCATGTCGCCGATCTCGTCGAGGAAGAGCGTGCCGCCGTCGGCGACCTCGATCTTGCCGGGGGTCGTCTTGATCGCGCCCGTGAATGCGCCCTTCTCGTGGCCGAAGAGCTCGCTTTCGAGCAGCTGCTCGGGAATCGCCGCGCAATTGATCGCGACGAAGCGCGCCTTGCGACGCTCGCCCAGGTCGTGCACCGCGCGCGCGATCAGTTCCTTGCCGGTACCGCTCTCCCCGAGGATCAGCACCGAGACATTGGTCGGCGCCACCTTCTCGACCATGCGGCAGACGCGCAGCATGCCGGCATCGGTCGCGATGATGCCCTTGAGCGGCGAGTTCGCCTGGCCTTCGCGCAATGCGCGGTTCTGCTCCTCGAGGGCGTGGATGTGGAACGCGCGATCGACGATCAGGCGCAGCACGTCGGTGTCGAGCGGCTTCTGGTAGAAGTCGCACGCGCCGAAGCCGACCGCCCGGACCGCATTGTCGCGGTCGGCGTTGCCGGTCACGACGATGACCTTGGTGCGCGGTGCCAGGCTCAGGATCTCCTTGAGCGTCGCCATGCCTTCCGCCACGCCGTCGGCGTCGGGCGGCAGGCCGAGGTCCTGCAACACCACCGGTGGTTCGCTGCGCCTCAGGTGCGCAAGCGCTTCCGCGCGGTTCCCCGCCTGCAGTACCTCGAAGTCGTCGAAGGTCCACTTGAGCTGCTTCTGGAGCCCCGCGTCGTCCTCGACGATGAGCAGTTTCTTTTTCTCGTCAGCCATGCCGATGCCCTGAAACCGACAGGATAATGTCGAAGCGGGTACCGGAACCGGGACTGCTTTGCACTTCCACGTCGCCGCCGAGGCTGCGCACGTACTCCCGCACCTGGAAGGCCCCGATGCCCATGCCTTTCGAACCCTTGGTGCTGTCGAAGGGACGGAACAGCCGCGCGCGCACGAAGTCGGGCTCCATGCCCCGGCCGGTGTCGGCCACCGTCAGGCGCACGCGCGTCCCGTCCGCTGCCATCCGCACCCGGATCGTGTCGGTCGACTCGCAGGCGTCCTGGGAATTGCGGATCACGTGTTCGAGCGCCGCAGCGAGCCGATCCGCATCCGCCTGCACGGTGACCGGGCCGGGGGGCGCCTCGAAGGTCGCGGCGGGCTGCCGGTCCCCGCAGCGCGCCACCACGCCGCGCGCCAGCGCGACCAGTTCGAGGGGCGCGACGCCGGGCGTGCGGTTGCGATCGCTCAGCTGCTCGATCAGGCGTGTCATGCGCTCGACGGCATTGCCGATCGTCGCGATCACGTCGTCGAAGAAGGCCGGGTTCTGCCGATGCTTCTCGGCATTGCGCACGATCAGCTGCAGCTGTGCCACCGAATTCTTGAGGTCATGCATCATGAAGGCCGTCAGCCGGTGATAGGCCTCGAACTGGCGGCTTTCGGCCAGTCGCCGGTCGGCCTCGTGCTGCACGACCATGGACGCCACGTGTCGGCCGACCGTCTTCAGGAGGTCGCGATCCTCGTAGGTGAGCTCGAAGGGCGGCGGCGGATCATAGAGGAGCGCGAAACCCGCGAGCCCCTCGGGGCGCAGCAGCGGCAGCAGCACCCGGATCGCCGGCACGGCGCGCAGGCCCGCCGGCAGCGTCACGTTCTGGTAAAGGTCCGGTGCGACCTCGTATTCCTTCAGGTCCACGACCCATTGGCGTGCGGCGAGGAAGTGCACGAGTTCGTGGTCTGCCGGTACCGGATGCTGGCCGCGCAGATCCTCGGGACGCATCGGCCAGGCGGCCGCCACCACGAACTCGGAGGCCGTCTCGCTGCGCGTGTAGAGGATGGCGCCGGGGCTCTCGAAGATCTCGGCAATGGCGCGCAGGCTGGTGCGCCTGATGTCCTCGCCACCGCCGGCCGAGAGCGTTTCGATGAAGCGCAGCCATTCGACGCGGTAATCGTACTTGTTGCGATAGAAGTGCTTCGCGACGAACACGCGCAGGCGCCGCCGCAGCGAGCCCGACAGCAGCATGACGGCGAGTATCGCCAGCGCACCGGTGAAGAAGATGGCATTGGCGGCGATGCCCCAGTGCCCGCCGACCTGGCGCAACAGGTAGCCGCCCGCCGCCATCAACAGCAGGTAGACGCCGACCGCGAGGATGACCGTCGTGAACACGACCACCTGGCGCGAAACGAAGACGTCGAGCGACCAGCGCGGGATGCGTCGCGCCGCGACCGCGATGAACGGCATCATCAGCGCATTGACGAAGCCGCGCGCATTCCAGATGTCGGCCGGCACACCGCGCAGCAGCTCGGACTGCGAGAAGAGGAACAGGTCGAAGGCGAAGATGCCGCCCAGGCCGATCGCGAGGAACTTGAACCCTTCGCGGCCGCTGGCACTGGCATTGCGGTAGATCTGTTCGATCAACGCCAACACGACCAGCGCGAGCGCGATGCCCGCGGGCGCGAGCAGCCGGCCCGCGTGCGCGGCGAACAGCCCGCCGAGCACCGCAAGCCCGATCCAGGCCGCATGGGCCGCCAGTCCGACGACGCGCGGCACCGTGTCATGCGCGAGCGCCAGCAAGGCGAAGACCCAGGCCGCGCCGCGCAGCACTTCGAGCATGTAGACCGCGACGGCCGGCAGGCCGCCGCGCGACGCCTGCAGCGCCAGTACGGTCGACCACAGGGTCGTCATCGCGCAGGCGGCGATGAGCCGCACACCCTGTGCCCGGCCCCGCCAGCTCACCGCGAGCAGGATCGTCAGGGCAGCGAAGGCCACCGACGCCGCGGCATAGCTTGCGACGCCGACGGCCATGGCGTTGAAGGGGTCGTCCACGGCCACCTTTCATCATCTTGCGCAGCGGAGCGACGCCACGTTATCAGGCTGCACGGTCCGCCGCCGAAGTCCGTATTATGTAACAACGGACCGCGGGCACCCCTTGATCGGTCGGGCGTGCCTCAGCGGGCGGTCTTGCGCAGCTGCAGCCCGATCACGAAGACCATCAGCATCGCGGCGATTTCGAGCAAGCGGCCGGCGCTGTATTCGTGCCCGATGATCGAGCGACCCGCGAGTCCGGCGAGCCCTTCGGCCAGTGCCAGCGCCAGCCCGAGTGCGGAAAGCACGGCCAGTCCCCGACGCGCATGATCCAGCAGCTTTTCCATGGACTCCCCCTTCATTGCCGTGCCGGCGAGCGCCGCACATAGGCCTTATACGCCAGGTGCCGCAACAGCATCCACGGCGGCATGCGAACCCAATGGGCGCGCAGGTACAGCAGGAAGCGTGCCGCGTCGGTCCGGCGGCTGCGGACATCGGGATGGGGCGGAAAGAGTGCCTCGGGCACGAGCCGGTCCATGACCGCGACGACTGCGCGGGGTGGCCCCGCCGCGCGCGACGCCTCGAGCACCGCTTCGGGCACCGGCGTCCCGAGTATGCGGTGGGCGTAGCGCAACCCGAGGAATGCCGGGCGGGCAAGATCGAGTTCGACGGCCCGGGCGCAGAACTGCTCCCAGAAGCCTGCCTCGTGCGCGCCGAAGTGGCGCAGCAGCGCATCGATGTCGACCAGCTCGCGCAATGCGTCGTCCATCTCCCCGCCATACAGCAGGTGGGTCATCGCGTGCAGCGTCATGTCGATGGGCGCGAGCACCGACCATCCGCCGGACCCGGCAGCCGCGACCGGGCGCGCCGCCGCGAGCAGCCGCGCGGGATCCGGCTTCAGCCGGGAAGTGCGCATCTGCACGTTGTGGTGCAGGTCGACTTCGACCTCGCGTTCCGCATGCGTCAGCGGTGGCAGCTCGTGCGTCCATTCGCGATAGTAGCGCTCGTCGTAGGGCGTGAGCGCCGCGCCCTGCCAGCCCTGCGCGAGCAGCCGGGCCTCCACTTCGCGCAGGCGCGCCTCGGGCACGAGCAGGTCGACGTCGGCAAACATCCGCCCGCGCGCGTGCGGCAGGCCCGCGAGCAGGTAGGCGCAACCCTTCATCGCGACCAGTTGCAGCGCCGGCGCATCCTGCAGCGCGTGGGCGATGCGGTCGAGCTCCCAGCGCGCGACACGCGCCCGCGCCTGCGCCGCGACCTGCGCCCCCGCCAGCGCATCGCGCGCGGCGGGCGGCAACGCCTCGAGCAGGCCGCGTTCCGCCAGTTCCTCCGCGAGCCGCCCCAGCAGGCGCGCCCGGCGCAGCACGCGCAGCACGAGATCGAGGTCCGCCACCGGCCACGCGACGATCCCGCCGGGCCGGGCCAGCGCCTCGACCATGAGCCGGCGTTCGCGATGCGCCGTCATGCGCCACCCTCGTCGGCCAGCCGTCGCAGCGCGTCGACCGCCGAATCGAGGCCGGAGTACACGAGCCGGAAACAACGCGCCCCGTCGATCAGGCTGCGCGCGGTCCCGAACCCCGCCTCGCCGAGCATTTCGTAGTTGAAGGCGTTGGTCGCGAGCTGCATGAAGCCCTCGGACTTCGGTATCTCCTCGAGCGACAGCGCTGCGCCCGCTTCCCAGCGCGGAAAGACGATCCAGCCCGCCGGCGCGGCCTGGTGCGCGCGGGCCACGCTGTCGGCGGGCGCGCGTACGTGCGCGATCGTGCCCTTGCGCGTCCCGGCAACGAGGGGTCCCAGGAAGGCCTCGGGCGCGAAGGCACGGATGACCTCGATGGATTCGTTCTTCAGCGGCATCGGGCGGGGAATCGGCACGAGATCGCGCGTGCCGGGCCTCACCAGCCCGAACTCGTCGGAAAACAGGCGCCAGCCGCGGTGCGCGAGCGCCGCGCAGAGTGTCGTCTTGCCATGCCCCGGCCACGCCGGCAGGAGCAGCGCGCGGCCGCCGCGCTCGAGCACGGCCGCATGCAGCATGAGATAGCCGTGGAAGCGCAGGGCGATGACGAGATTGATGCCCCATTCCAGGACCGGCAGCGCCTGGCCGGCCGGCATGTCCTCGTGCGGCGCACGCCCGTCGACGATGAACCGGATGCGTCGTCGCGGCAGCAGTAGACCGCCCGGCACGTCGCGCACTTCGACGTGGCCGTGCAGCACCCGCTCGCCTGCCAGCAACGGATAATCCCGGTACAGTGAATGCAGCGGCCCCGCCAGACCGCGGCATCGCGCCCGCACGCGCAGGTCGAAGGGACCGATCCGCACCATCACGCCGTCGCGCCCGAGGCGGGCGGCGAACTCGGCGACGGGCAGGTCCCCGACGCGCGCCGTCACACGCGCTCGATCAGGCCGAGTTCCTCGAGTCGCAGCAGGATTCCCGCGACGTCGTCCCGCAGCGCATCGTCTGCGCGGCGCTCCTGCGCCGCGGCGAGGGCCTGCGCAGCCGAGCCGACGGTCGCCGGCCCCTCGAGCAGCCGCTCGAGCAGGAACGCGGTGGAGGGGTTGATGAAATGCGTCTTGCCGGAAGGTCGGTGGTAGATGACGCTGACGTCAGCTTGCCACTCGGCCCATATGCATTGTGCGGCGTCGGGGCGCCGCCACTCCGGCTCAGACGTCGGTGTAGTTGATGCCACTGCTGAAGGAACTCAGCGCGGTGGCGGAGACCAGCATGCCTCGCTTCACGCTCACCTGCCGGGTGCGCCAGCGATCCCTGCGGTAATAGGTACCGCCGTCGGCGCACATCTTCGACTTGGAGACTTCCGCCGGGCCGCCGCCCCAGCCGCCGTAATGCTGGTCGGGGTTGCCCTTGTAGTAGCGGGAGTCGGCGTCGATGCGCGTGACGTGGCCCATCGGCGGACTGCCGAGGTCGAACACATTGGGCTTGTCGGTGCGGTCGATGCCATCGAAATCGAGGCAGTTGTACTTGCCGTCGCTCGCGCGGCTGTGGGGATTCGCGCCGATGAGGTTGCTGCTGCGCGCGAGCGCTGCACCACTGTGCAGGGTCAGGATCGCCGGCACGGCCGAAGTCGCGCCCCGCAGCAACGCGCGGCGACCGATCTTCGCAGGCACCGCAACCGAATCCTTCAACTCACCGCTCATCCGCTGGACCTCTGGCACTGACCGCAGGAAGCATCCCACCGATGCCTGCATCATGCAAGAGTTCGGCCGACACACTGCACCATCAATGCCGTCAATGACTTGGCCGCCATTTAACATGTTGGCGTCGAAGTCGGGTGTAAACGAAACCGACAGCTGCGTCCGCTAGCGGCCGCCCTTGCCGAAGACCACCACTTCGACCGTCTGCAGCAGGATCATCAGGTCGAAGAGCAGCGTGTGGTTCTTCACGTAGTACAGGTCGTACTGCAGCTTCTCGATCGCGTCCTTCTCGGAGGCACCATAGGGATAGCAGAGCTGCGCCCAGCCGGTGATGCCGGGCTTGGCACAGTGGCGCTCGTCGTAGTACGGGACCGAATCGCCGAACTGGCTCACGAATTCCGGCCGCTCGGGCCGTGGCCCGACGAAGCTCATGTCGCCGCGCAGTACATTGAACACCTGCGGCAGCTCGTCGATGCGCACCTTGCGGATGACCCGCCCGACCCGGGTGACGCGCTCATCGCCCGAGGTCGCCCAGCGTGCGCGACCGTCGGACTCGGCGTCGACGCTCATGCTGCGGAACTTGAGGACGTTGAACACCTTGCCGTCGAGGCCCACGCGGCGCTGCCGGTAGAAATACGGCCCCCGCGGGCCGTCCTCGATCGCAATCGCCAGCATCGTCAGCAGGATGAAGGGCAGCGTCAGGACGAGCAGGACCAGGGCCGCCGCGACGTCGAAGACCCGCTTGCTGAACTGCCGCAATGGATCGCGCCGGAACCCTTCGCCGAAGATGATCCAGCTCGGGTTCAGGACATCGAGTCGCACGCGCCCCGTCTCGCGCTCGAGGAAGCTGACGATGTCGATCACCTCAATGCCGGCCAGGCGGCAGTCGAGCAGCTCGCGCACCGGAAACTCGCGGCGCCGGTCGTCCATCGCGACGACGATCTCGTCGACGCCGGCGTTCTGCGCCAGTTCGCGCAGCCGGTCGTCCGGTCCGAGTGACAACAGGCCGCGGTCCACGAGCGCCGCCTCGCCGGGCGCCGCGATGTAGCCCGCCACCCGGAAGCCGCGCTGGTCGGACCTGCGGCGAAGCTGCGAGAGGCTCTGCGCCCGCTGTCCGGCGCCGTAGACCAGCACGACACGCTTGAAGGCGTCCTCATCGAGCAGCCGGTCGCTGACCAGGCGCACGATGGCAATCAGGAAGAACGACAGCGCGCCCCACTCGAGGAGCTGGCGCGGCGCGGGGCGCCAGTGTTCGAGGAAGAACGTGACCAGGACGACCGCCGCCATCGCCATCAGGTGCGCCAGCCCGGCGCGCAGCACCACGCCCTTGAGGCGCGCGCGCTGGCGCACGCTGTAGAGCCCCATGGCCAGCAGCGTGACGAAGCCACTGACCGAGAAGACCAGCACCTTGGTCAGTTGCGGGCTGCGGCCGTGCAATCCATCGACGATGATCGGTGCGCTCACCAGCACCAGCAGTTCGACGAACGCGAGCAGCGCCGTCGGCAAGTGAATGAAATGTCGGAACAGTCGTAACTTCATCGGCTACCGCGATCAGACTTTCCCCTACCCCGGACGGCGCGACGCAGTCTAGGGGGCTAGCGGTGAAGAAATGGTGATGACCGTCACGCGCCAGCGCCGGACTCGAAACAGTCAGCGTGAACAACCTCACCCAAGTCGTTGCCACGCGTCGTGATTATCGCCGCGCGACCTGGATCACGCTACTGAAAATGTCTCCGAATACAGACGCTTATGCATATTGCTGGAGCCCCTGTCTACACCTATTGTGCAGCCCGACCATCCAGGGTCTTTGCGGGACGGAGCTTGCGAGCGATGAGACTGATTTCCGGCGCGCTGGTGATTGCGATGCTCTCCCTCGGGCTGCAGGCCTGCGGCGGCTCGGGCGATGCGGAAACCTCGAACGCCAACCCGCCCCCGCCGCCGGCGGGCAATCGCGCGCCGACGATTTCCGGCAGCCCCGCCACGAGCATCACCGCCGGGCAGGCCTATTCGTTCACGCCGCAGGCTTCGGACCCCGAGGGCGCCACCCTCACGTTCTCGATCTCCAACCGCCCCGCGTGGGCGACATTCAGCTCCTCGACCGGCCGGCTCTCGGGCACGCCCGCCGCTGGCAACGTCGGCACGACGTCGGGCATCGTCATCAGCGTCACCGACGGAACGAATTCGGTGAGCCTGCCGGCCTTCAGCATCGCGGTCACGGCGAGCACGACGCCGCCGCCGGTCACCGGCAACGCCACGCTGACCTGGCAGCCGCCGACCGAGCGCACCGACGGCACGTCGCTCTCGAACCTGTCCGGCTACCGCATCTACTACGGCACCTCGCAGGGCAACTACCCGAACACCGTCAATGTGACGAATCCGGGCCTCACGAGCTACGTGATCGAGAATCTCGCGGGCGGCACCTGGTACTTCGTGATGACGGCAGTCGACGGCGCGGGCCTCGAGAGCGCGCGCACGAATCCGGTCTCCAAGACCATCAGCTGATTGCGCGCCGATCGGCGCAGGCATTCGCGCCGGCTGGCGCGAATGGCGTCCCCAAGGGGATTCGAACCCCTGTTACCGCCGTGAAAGGGCGATGTCCT
>CAZRLI010000011.1:0-15868 GCA_964600535.1 uncultured Steroidobacteraceae bacterium
GGGACGACCCGCTGTTCCGCTCGCACCACCACCAGCGGCTCACGTTCGCGATGATGTATGCGTACACCGAGAACTTCGTGCTGCCGCTCTCGCACGATGAAGTCGTGCACCTGAAGCGCTCGCTGCTCGGGCGCATGCCGGGCGACGCCTGGCAACGATTCGCGAACCTGCGCCTGCTCTATCTCTATATGTGGACGCTGCCCGGCAAGAAGCTGCTCTTCATGGGCGGCGAATTCGGCCAGGACAGCGAATGGGATTTCGCGCGCGGCCTGCCATGGCAGCTCGCCGATCAACCCGCCCACTCGGGCATCCGCCAGCTGGTCCGCGATCTGAACCGTCTGTACACCGGGGGCGCGAGCCTCCACCGCTACGAATTCGAGCCGCAGGGCTTCCAGTGGCTCGACTGCGACGACGCGGCCAGTTCGATTCTCGTCTATGTACGCAGGAGCGGCGAGGAGTTCGTGGTCGTCGCGCTCAATTTCACGCCGGTGCCGCGCCACGGCCTGCGCGTCGGCGTGCCGCAGGCGGGCCCGTACCGCGAGATCCTGAACTCCGACTCCGCCTTCTACGGCGGCGGCAACGTCGGCAACCCGCTGCCGATTTCCTCCGCGCCGGTCCCGCATCGCGGCCAGGCGCAGTCGATCGAGGTCACTCTGCCACCGCTCGGCGGTGTCGTCCTTACGCGAGCCGTTTCATGAGCCCGAGCTCGTATGGATGCGACAGCAGCGGATGCGTGGGGGTCACGAGCACCTCGAGCGCGTACTGGCCGCTCGACGGCGCGGGCATGTCGATCGCATAGAGTTGCGTGCCATCGGCGCGCGTGGTTCCGGAGGCGGTGAATTCCACCCGCCATTCGCCGTCACGGCGATGCTGCCGGTACGAGGAGAGCAGCGGCCCATCGGGCCGCGGGTGCGGCAGGCGGCGCTCACCGACCGCTTCGACCCTGAGCTCCTGCGGCTGCAGCCCGCCGAGCTGTACGGCCACCTGCATCCTGATGCGGCCCGCGAGCCCGATCTGCGGCTCCGGATCCAGGTCGCGCGCCAGCGCGACGCGCGGCCAGGCCGCGCGCACGCGCCGCTTGAATTCGGTGAGCGCATGCGCACCGGCAAAGCCCGCTGCGGCGAGCGCGGCGCCGCGGCGCGCCGCCGGCTGGTAGATGCCTTGCGCGTAATCGTTGACCACCCGGCTCATGTTGAACCCGGGGATTACCGTTGCCATCGAGTGCTTGCAGCGACGCACCCAGCCTTGCGAATAGCGGCTGCCCTCGCGCGCGTAGTAGAGCGGCACCACCTCTTCCTCGAGCGCTTCGTAGATGCTCGCGGCCTCCAGCGCATCGCGGCGCTGCGGGTCGTCCACGTCCACCGGCGAGAGGCCCCAGCCGTTGTCGCCATCGAAGGCCTCCGCCCACCAGCCGTCGAGCACCGAGAGGTTGAGCGTGCCGTTCGCCGCCGCCTTGATGCCCGATGTGCCGCTCGCCTCGAGCGGCGCGACCGGGTTGTTGAGCCAGACGTCGCAGCCGGCCACGAGCCAGCGCGCGAGGCGCATGTCGTAGTCGTCGAGGAACACGATGCGGCCGGCGAATTCCGGCGTCAGCATCAGCTGCTTGATCTCACGCAGCACCGACTTGCCGGGCTCGTCGGCAGGATGCGCCTTGCCTGCAAACAGCAGCAGCACCGGGCGCTCGGCGTCACCGAGCAGCCGCGCGAGCCGCGCGCGGTCCTTCAGCAGCAGCGCCGCACGCTTGTAGGTCGCGAAGCGCCGCGCGAAGCCGATCGTGAGGACATCGGGGCGGTCCGGGTCGAGCAGCCGCACGACCTGACGCCACTGCGAGCCGCTCATGCCCTTGGCGGCGAACTCCGCGCTGAGCCGGCCGCGCACGCTCTCGAACATGCGCGACTTCACGTCCTGCGAGGCCGCCCAGAAATCCTCGTCGGGCGTGCGCTCGAGCGCCGACCACAGCGCGGCATCGGACAGCCGGTCCACCCAGCCCGCCGGCAGGTGGCGGTCGAAGAACTCCGCCCAGGTCTGGTGCAGGAAGGTCGGCACGTGCACCCCGTTGGTGATGAAGCCGACCGGGTTCCGCGCGGGCTCGAGCTCCGGCCAATGCGGCGCGCAGATCTGCGCCGAGACCCCGCCATGCACGCGGCTCACGCCGTTCACCGAGCGCGCGCCGGCGAGCGCCAGCCAGGTCATGTTGAATTCATGCGCGGCGTCCGGCGAGCGCCCGAGCGCGAGCACCTGGTCCTCCGGCATGCCGAGCGACCCGAGATAGCCGCCGAACTCCTGCCGCACCAGGTCGTGCGGAAAGCTGTCGTGGCCTGCCGCGACGGGCGTGTGGGTCGTGAACGCGCACTGCGCGGCAACGGCCTCGAGCGCCACCTCGGCGCCGGCACCCTGCGCGACGCACTCGCGCATGCGCTCCAGGATCAGGAACGCCGCGTGGCCTTCGTTGATGTGCCAGACGGCGGGCGCGAGCCCGAGCGCGCGCAGCGCGCGCACCCCGCCGATTCCGAGCACCATCTCCTGGCGAATGCGCAGCGCCTTGTCGCCGCCGTAGAGCCGGTGCGTGATCTCGCGGTCCTCGGCGGCGTTCTCCTCGCAATTGGTGTCCAGCAGGAACACGCGCACGCGCCCGACTTCCGCGCACCACACGCGGGCGCACACCGCGCGCCCGGCGATCTCGAGCGAGACGTGCAGCCAGTCGCCGGCTGCGCCGCGCACCGGCCTCACCGGCAGGTCACGCGGATCGTGGTCCTCGTAGGTGGCGTGCTGCACGCCGTCGCTGTCGACGGACTGCACGAAGTAGCCCTGGCCATACATCAGGCCGACCGCGACGAATTCGAGGCGCTCGTCGCTCGCGGCCTTGCAGTGGTCCCCCGCCAGCACCCCGAGGCCGCCCGAGTAGATGGGAAAGCTCTCGTGGAAGCCGTACTCGGCGCAGAAGTACGCCACGAGCGGCGCGCCGGCCTCGGCTGCGGGGGTCGCCAGGTAGGCATCGAACGTGGCGAGCACCTGCGCGTACCGCGCCAGGTAGACCGCGTTGGCGGCGGCGCGGTCGAGTGCGGACTGATCGACGCAGCGAAGCATCAGCTTCGGGTTGCCGTCGGTCTGCCGCCAGAGGGCCTCATCGAGGTCTTCGAAGAGCGATCGACAGGGCCGATGCCAGCTGAAGAACAGGTTGCCCGCCAGTTCCGGCAGTCTTTGCAGATTTTCGGGGATTGTTGGCGTTATTTCGACGTAGATAGGCGCAATCATTGGCTGTTCGACCCCGGCGGGCTCGGGTACCGGGCGTCGGACGCGGAGTCTATCAGGAACCCGGTCTAGGATTGACTAGCCAGTACTGTGTAGTTTATAGTGCTAGCACATGGACGATAGTAGCGCACGCAAGTTCCAGAAGGACCTCAACGGGGGCCTGGTGGCGCTCGTGCTGCTGTCCGTGCTCGACCGCGCGCAAGGCGAGCTCTATGGCTACGAAATCGCGAAGCAGCTGCAACGAGCGGCCGAAGGCGAGCCGCTCTTCAAGGAAGGCACCATCTACCCCGTGTTGCGTTCGCTGTCCGCGAGCGGCCTGCTCTCGAGCCGCATCGAACCGTCGTTCTCGGGCCCGCCCCGCAAGTATTACCGCATCACGCCGCCCGGCAGGGCGGTACTCGGCGAATGGCGCAGCATCTGGGACCAGACGCGCGGCTTCGTCGATCGCTTTACATCGGAAGGGAAATCGACATGAACAGGGCAGCACCCAGGTCTATTGACTCATACCTGAAACAGCTGCAGGCAGAGCTGGCGGACGCCGACCCTGCCCTGGCGCAGGACGCACTCTATGACGCCGAGGAGTACCTGCGCGCGGAGGTCGCCGCGCATCCCGGAAAATCCGAAGCGGACGTGCTCGAGCTGATCGCGAGCACCTACGGCGCGCCCGACGAAGTCGCCGCGGCCTACCGCGAGACCGAAGCGAAGGTGACGGCGGCACTGCGCACGCCGAAGCCGAAGAGCGAAGGCGGCCTGCTGCGCCGGCTCTTCGCCGTGTACTCCGACCCGCGCGCCTATGCCTCCCTCTTCTTCATGTTCCTGGCGCTCGCGCTCGGCATCTTCCATTTCGTCTTTGCGGTGGTCGGCGTGTCGCTGTCGCTGGGCTTTGCGGTGTTGATATTCGGCGTGCCGTTCTTCCTCGTCTTCATCGGGCTCACGCGCGTGATCGCGCTCGCCGACGGCCGGCTCATCGAGGCGGTGTCGGGCGAGCGGATGCCGCGGCGACCGCGCCATCCCGGCCCGCAGCAGTCGTTCTGGGCGCGCATCGGCGCCATGATGCGCGACGCGCGCACCTGGACCACCCTCGCCTACTTCGTCCTGTCCCTGCCGCTCGGCATCGCGTACTTCACCCTTGCCGTGACCGGCCTCGCGCTCGGCCTGTCGCTCACCTTCGCCCCGGTCTTCGAGATTGCGCGGCGCCTCGGCTGGGTGCACATCCAGGGCGGCATCACGCCCGACTTCAACCCCGCGTGGCTCGGCAGTGCCTTCCTGTTGCCCGTGCTGATCGTGCTGGGCATTGCGATCACGACGGCGCTCATGCACCTCGCCCGCTTCATCGGCCGCACGCACGCGCGCTTCGCCAAGCACATGCTGGTGATGGGGACCTGATGACGCGCTGCCCCGCCCCGGTCGCACTGGCGCTCGCGCTCGCGCTGCCCGCGGCCTGCACGGCCGCGAACGACGCGCCCCCACCTGCCACCCCGGCCGGGTGCCTCGCGAGCAGCGACGGCTACCTGCGCGCGCGCCTGCGCGGCGCGCTCGACCTCGACCTCGACTGGCGCAACGGCGAGATGGAATGCACGGGCGGGGTGCGCCCGGACGGCAGCGGCTTGCGGGTCTCGATCGCCGGACCGCTGCGCGAGGGTGGTCGCCGCCTGCGTTTCGTGTTCGGCATCGTGGGCGCCAGCGAGGGCGCCGATGCGCACCAGCGGCCCACCAACCTCACCGTGATCTTCGAGGGCGAGCAGCGGCTGTTCGCGACGCAGGGTGATGACAAGTGCACCGTCGATGCGCTCACGCAGCAGCGTACCGGGCCGCTCGGCGGGCCGGCGCACAGCTGGCGCATCGAAGCGCATGGCTTCTGCATCGGGCCGGCGGCCACCCTCGCCGGGGACGCGCGCCTGCTCGTGACGCGCTTCGACTTTGCGGGGAGAATCGACCTGCAAGACGCACCCCGCGAGGGAACATGACCAACCGCCCCGTGACATCGTCCCTGGCGCCCGGCCTGATGCTGCTCGTGGCCGCGGTGACCGCGTTCGCCGGACAGCCACTCGAGGACCTGGCGGCCTTCCCGCGCGCGAGCCTCGAGATCTCGGGTCCCGCCGGCAGCCATCATTTCGACGTCTGGATCGCCGATACGCCGCCGCGGCAGGCGCAGGGCCTGATGTTCGTGCGCGACCTCGCGGCCGATGCCGGCATGCTGTTCACGGCGCAGGCACCGCGTGTCATGTCGATGTGGATGAAGAACACCTACATACCGCTCGACATGCTGTTCATCGACGCACAAGGCCGCATCGTGCACATCGCCGCGCGCACGCAACCCCATTCCCTCCAGTCCATCACCTCGGGCAAGCCCGTCACGATGGTGCTCGAATTGCGCGGCGGGGAAGCGCAGAAGCGGGGCATCGCGATCGGCGATCACGTACGGGTGGGCCCCGACAAGGCCTAGGATGGCGGGGCGGCCGGCGCCGGCGCGCGTGGCAAGCCGCGCTCGTTTCGGCTATTATTTCGCACGTGTTGTCGCAGACCGGCAGCGGATGCCACAGGTCCCTTGCGCAACCCCCCATCAGCATCCTTGAGAGAGTGAACATGAAAAAGAACATCGCTATTGCCGGTGTTGCAGCCACGCTGCTGCTCACCACGCTGCCCGCATCGGCGGGCCCGCCGGCGGGAAGCTGGTATGTCGCCCCCGAGGCGATCTACCTGTGGACCGACCGTGACCGCCTCGCCGACGACGCTTTCGGAGGCGCGCTCGCCTTCGGCCGCTCGTTCGACAAGTGGGACGTCGAGTTCCAGTACGGCTACGTGAGCCCCGACACCAACGGCGGCGGCTCGCTCGACTTCAACAACTACTTCGTGAACCTGCACCGCGTGTTCTACCGCGATGCGCGCGTTTCGCCCTTCCTGAAGCTCGGCGTGGGCCGCGTCGATCCGCACTATTCGAGCTCCGCGCCGCTGTACGGCGTCGACGTGACGAACTGGGCGCTCGCGTACGGCGCGGGCATCCTGGCGAACCTCACCCGCAATGAATCGCGCGGCACCGCGCTCGCGCTGCGCGGCGAGATCTACGGTCTCGTCAGCTCGAGCACCGAGCCGCCCAATGGCGACCACCTGAGCGACACGATCGCGGGCATCGGCCTGCAGTACCACTGGGGTGCGCCGGTCGCGGCACCCGCGCCGGTCGCCCCGCCCGTCGGCGATGCGGACGGCGACGGCGTCAACGACAACCTCGACAAGTGCCCGGGCACGCCCGCCGGCACCGCGGTCGACGCCAACGGCTGCGAGCTCGACAGTGACGGCGACGGCGTCGTCGATCGCCTCGACAAGTGCCCGGGCACGCCCGCCGGCGCCAAGGTCGATGCCAACGGCTGCGAGCTCGACGCGGACGGCGACGGCGTGGTCGATCGCATCGACCAGTGCCCGAACACGCCCGCGGGCGACAAGGTCGACGAAGTCGGCTGCTCGTTCAACCTGCGGCTCGAGGTGTTCTTCGACACCGACTCGGCAACCATCAAGCCGGAGTCCTATCCGGACCTGGATCGCGCGGTGCGCCTGATGACCACCAATGACCGCCTCTTCGGCACGATCGAGGGCCACACGGACAGCCGCGGCAGCGATGCCTACAACCTGAAGCTGTCGCAGCGCCGTGCCGATTCGGTGCGCCAGTACCTGGTCGACAAGGGCGTGCCGGCCTCGAGGCTCGACGCGGTCGGCAAGGGCGAGGGCAGCCCGATCGCGGACAACGCCACGGCCGAGGGCCGCGCGCAGAATCGCCGCGTGCTGCTCGTGCGCACGAGTCGATAAGGCGTTTCGTCCCTGCGACGAAGGCCCGGCGCCGCGAGGCGCCGGGCCTTTTTTATGCACGGCGGTCGCGGCACAGTGGCCGGATGCTGGATCTTCCCGGTCAGCCGCTCATCGACAAGGCCTTGCTGATCGGCGGCTGCACGCGCCTGCCGCTCGAGGTCGATGGGCAGCGGCTCGCCGCCGAAGTCGCCGCACTGCCGGCCGCGCTCTGGGGCACGCGCGGCGGCCGCGGCGGCGTGCACGAGGCGGCCGAAGCGATCTTCCTGCGCGGCTACGCGCCCGCGGAGGGCGATCAGCCGATCGCGGATCGCGCGCCGCTCGCGCTGCTGCCGTACGTGCGCGACATCATCACGGTGCAGATCCCGGCCGCGCCGCAGCGTTGCCTGCTCGCGCGCCTGGCGGGTGGCGCCGTGGTCGCGCCCCACGTCGATCGGGCGCCCTACTTCGCCAAGACCATCCGCATCCACGTGCCCGTGGAGACGCACGACCGGGTGTGGATGTACGCCGCCGGCCGCCGCTACCGGATGGCGGTCGGGGAAGTCTGGGCGCTGAACAACAGCGCACCGCACGCGGTGGGCAACGACGATCCGGTGCGCCCGCGCACGCACCTGATCTGCGACTATGTGCCGACCCCCGCGCTGCTCGGCCTGCTGGTGTGCGGCGAGCGCGATCCATGATCGTCACGCCGCGCTTCGTCTTCCTGCACCTGCACAAGTCGGGCGGCAGTTTCGTCAACGAGGGCCTGCTGCGCTTCGAGCCGGGGGCCCGCCAGCTCGGCTACCACCTGCCCCGCGGCCTGCTGCCCGCAGCCTGCCGATCGCTGCCCGTGCTCGGCCTGGTGCGCAACCCCTTCAGCTACTACCTGTCCTGGTACGCATTCCAGTGCGCGCGCCCGCAGCCGAATGCGCTCTTTCGCGTGTTGAGCGGGGAAGGGACGGCGGGGTTCGCCGCGACCATCCGCCGCATGCTCGCCCTCGGCAGCGACGACGCGCTGCTCGACCGGGTGATGGCCGCGCTGCCCGCACACTACGCCAGCCACGGGCTCAACCTGCCGGGGCCGGCGCTCGCGGCGATCCGCGGCACCGGGCTCGGCTTCTACTCGTTCCTCTTCCGTCACCTCTACGGCGACGCCGGCGGCCTGCACATCGCGCGCCTCGAGCGACTGCGCTTGGAGCTGCCCGCCGTGATGGCACAGGCCGGCGTCCCGGCGGGCACCGCCCTGCTCGGGTGGCTGCAGGACGCGCCGGCGCGCAATGCGTCGGTCCACGCCGGGCCGCACGAGGCCTACGATGCAACGCTCGCCGCGCTCGTGGGGGCGCGCGATGCCGGCCTCATCCGGCGTTTCGGCTACGCTCCCGCAGCGGCGGCTGTGCCCGGCACGCGGCCAGCGCCTCGAGCCGCTCCCAGGTCGGCCTGACCGAAGGCAGCGCCGCCAGCACTTCGCGCTCGCGCCGCAGCCATTTGCCCGCGTCTGGCGCCGTATGCGTGTAGCGCGACAGCGGCAGCGCGCCCCGCACGCGGATCTCGAGCGCCGCATCGAAGTCGATGCCGGCAAACCGGCACAGCGGCGCAATCGCGGCACCGGGGTCCCCGACGAGGTCCTCGTATCGCACCGACGTCCAGCGCTCGCGCGGCAACTGCGCGAGGTCATCGAGCGCGATGCGGTTGGCGCTCTCCCACTGGAAAGCTGCAATGTCACCGACCGCGCGCCCGCGCAGCGCGCGCCAGCCCGGCGGCAGCAGCATCGACCACGGGCCATCGAAGCCCTCGAGGCGTTCATAGGTCTTCCAGCCACCCGCCTCCCAAGCGTCCATGATGCTGGCGAGATTGCCGCGCGGGTCGCGCCACAGGAACACATAGAGCGCGTCGGGAAAGATCCGGTCGATGAACGGGATCCGCAGGACATTCTTCGGCGTCTTCTCGAGAAATCGCAGGCTGCTGTCGGCGCCGACGCCGCGACCGGCCGCATCCACGCGGCGCGTCGTGATGTCGTGGATGATCCTCGCGGCGACGGCCGGGGTCGCCTCCCCTGCCGTCAGCCGGTTCGACTCCACCCCCGGCGCCCCCGGCCGCAGCGTCGGGATGCCCTCGACCAGCCAGTGCGCTTCACCACCCAGCGTTGCCACGCCATGGCTTGCCGCGAGCGTCTCGAAGAGCAGGGTGCTACCCGAGCGCGGCGCGGCGACGATGAACACCGGCCGGCGGGGCCGCGTCGCCGCCACCCGCTCGAGCGACAGGCAGGCGCGCAGCACGCGCCCCTCGAGCACGCGATTCGCCGCGACCTGGTTGGTGGCAGTGACGAGGCGCGCACCGGCATCGCGCATCGCCTCGCGCACGCCATCGCGCAGCCGCTCGAACTCCGTCCAGCCGGCGGCCTCCTCGCCGTGCAGCGCATGCAACTGGCGCCAGTCCTGCGCGAGCGCCTGCAGCAGGGCGTGGTAGCGCGCCAGCTGCGCGCGCCCCGCGGCCGTATCGTCGAGCGTGGCCAGTTCGCGGCGCAGGTCGAGCAGCAGCAGCTCGAGCTCACCCGGTGCCATCACGCTGGGCGCGCAGCGGCGCTCGGTCAGCGGCTGCACGTCGGCCTGCGGGTCGAACGGCAGGTCGTGCAGGGCCGCGCCCGGCGCGCCACTGCGCGCGACGAACTGCCAGAACGCCGCGCTGCCCGAAGTATCCGCGACGAGGTGGATGCGCGGCTGCGCACTGCCGTTCTCGACGCCATGCAGCCGCCAGTTGTCGAAGATCCACGCCTCGCCCGCCGCCATGTGCACCGTCTCGCCGCCGCAGTGGAAGCGCACCCCGGGCTGGGTGACGACCGGGATATGGATGCGCACGCGGCTGAACCAGTGATGGTTGATGTCGGCATGCGCCGGCACGACGGCGCCGGGCGCGAGCCGCAGCAGGCGCGAGCGGCTCCACACGACGCCAAAGCTCGCGAGCACCTGGCGCAGGTAGGGCGAGCGCGCGAGATGCGGCGTCGGGGCCATGGGCCCCTCGACGAAGTCGTTCTCGCCGCCGCCGGAGGTGATCAGCCGCAGCGCGCTGTTGCCCGCGTGCCCGTCCGGATGCCGCGCCCAGGCGTCCGCCGGCAGGGCGTCGATCTCCTCGCGCAGGCGCTGCGCATCGAAGCGGACGGCGAGCTGCTGGAAGGGCCGTGCGAGGCGCATCGTCAGGCCGCGTCCACGCCGGCGCGGAACGCGCCGATGGCCGGCACGAGTTCGGCGAGCGCCGCGCATTCGACCGGCGTGAGGTGCGGGTTCCACAGGTCGAAGATCATCACGACCCGCGGCGAGCCGCTGCGGTTCCAGGCCTCGTGCTCGTAGGTATCGTCGAATACCACGACCTCGCCCTCGCGCCAGGCATGCTCCACATCGGCGACACGCAGCGCGCAACCCGCGGGCACGATGAGCGGCAGGTGTCCCACGAGGCGCGTATTGGTGACGCCGTGGTGCGGCAGCAGGTGGGTGCCGGGAGCGAACACCGAGAACAGCACCTCCGGTCCGTGCTCGCGCACCCGCGACAGCGGCAGCGCGTCCAGGGCACGGGTCGTCGCGGGGCAGCGGCTGCAGTTTTCCTCGCGTCGCACGCCGTGGCGGTAGAAGTAGTAGCCGTTCCAGGCGGGAGCCCCGCGCGTGCCGCGCAGGTTGTCGCGCTCGAGCAGCGTCGAATCAAAGACCCGTTCCCGTCCCGCGCTGCCCGGCAGGAGCGCCTCGAGCTCGCCGCGAATCGCATCGGTCGCCGCCTCGAGCGCGGGGATCCAGTCGAACAACGCCCGGTCGAGGACCGGCGCCGCGGGCAGGTCGGGGAACCACAGGAAGCTGGGCTGCTGGCGCGGGTCCGGCGGCCGGGCAGCATCCTCGCGCAGGTAGACGGCCAGCGCACGGCGCACCCGCGCGAGTGACGCGGCGCCATGGCGCGCCTCGAGCGGCGCGAGCGCCTGGGCGAGCAGCTCGCGCCGCCGCTCGCGCACCGCCGCCACCGCACGGCCGACCAGCGGCGCAAGCCCTGACGGCGTGCTCGCCGCGTCGAGCCACCGACCCTGCGCCTGCGCGTCGCGCAGGGCCCGCGCCCACTGCCACAGGGCGCGCGCGCGCTCGCCCGCGCGCTCGAGCGCCGCGCCATAGTTGAGGCGCGCGACATGGAAGCCGGGAGCGAGTTGCAGCGCCGTGTCGTACCACGCGAGCGCGGCAATCGTGTTGCCATCCTGCTCGTGGGCGCGCGCCAGGTGGTAGCGCGCGATCGTATCCGCGGGATCGAGCGTCGTGACCCGCGTCAGCTTGGCGATCGCGCGCACGGCATCGCCGCGGCGCAACGCCGCGACCGCGACGACCTTGAGCGCCTCGATGTCATCCGGGTCGGACTCGAGCCGCAGCAGGCAGGCCCGCTCGGCCTCGAGCACCTGCCCGCCCCGGAAGAGCCGCAACGCCTCGGCGCGCGCCTCGTCGCGCGGCGCGCTCACGCGGGCACCGCCGTGGTAGCGTAGACGCCGGCATGCACTTCGCCGACCTGCGCCATTACGTCCGCGTCTACGACGGCAGCCTCGAGCCGGCGCTGTGCGCGCGCATGATCGATTCCTTCGCGCAGCTCTCGCGCTTTCACCAGGTGAACGGCAGGGAGGTGCGTCGCGGGCTCGAGGCGTCCGCGTGGACCGAGCTCAACGTCACGCGGCTCGCGGACTCCGCCTTCCTCGACTCCTTCCGGCGCACGATCGTGGCTGCGCTCGCGCGCTACAATGCCGACGTCGGCCTCAGGATCGCGGTGCCGGATTCGGGCACGACCTCGGACCTCGTGATCAAGCAGTACCGCCCGGGCGGCAGCGAGCAGTTCCAGCTGCACTTCGACGCCGTCCACCACGTCGCCAACCGCTATCTCGTGCTGCTCTGGTACCTCAATGACGTCGCCGAGGGCGGCGAGACGCGCTTCCCGCAGCTCGATCTCGCGATCGCACCGCGCGCCGGCCGCCTGCTGGTGTTCCCGCCCTACTGGATGTACCAGCACGAGGGCGTGCCACCCGTCTCCGGCGACAAGTACATCGTGTCGACCTACCTGCTGTTCACCGATCATCCCGGTTCATAGCCCCAGCGTTCGAAGTACGGCGCGAGCAGCGGCAGCAGCGGCGCGAACTCGCGCGCGTACGCGCGCCAGCGACCGACGGCCCGCGGGCTGACCGGCTGCACGACCTGCGCATAGCTCGGCGTGCTGATGAAGGGCTTGCCGCGCGCATGGGCGGCCGGCGCCAGCAGCGCGTCGTGCCACGGCAACCCGAGGAAATCCGCCGTGGCGCGCACTTCCGCCTCGAAGTGACCCACGAGCGTCTCGTAGCGCACCTCGCGCACGGCGGCGCCGAGCACGGCCTGCTCGCGGTACCAGAAGTCGAACACCCGCCGGTAGCCCTGCGCGAGTGTCGGCAGGTCGGCGCACAGCAGTGCAAACTCGGGCGCGGTGAACTGCTGCATGTAGCAGCTGAGGAGCACGTCGCAGGGATGGCGGATCGCGAGCAGGATGCGCGCGTGCGGGAAGAGCCTGCGGATCGCCGGCAGCCGCAGCAGGTTGAGGGGATTCTTGTCGACCAGCCGCTGGCCGGGCGCCAGCGCGACCCTGGCCTGCGCCCGCGCGTAGTAGCGCGCGCGGATCGCATCGAGCTCCCGCGCACCGACCGCCGCCAGCGCCTCCGGATAGCGCGCGCCGGCCGCACCGGCCAGCTCCTCGAGCGCGTGCTGCAGGAACGGTTGCTCGTCCATCGAGCACAGCCGCGGGTGGGCGTCGAGCACCTGCTCGAGGAGCGTGGTGCCGGAGCGCGGGAAGGCGACGATGAAGATCGGGCTGTCCGCCGCTGCCGGAGCACCGGCGTCGTTCCACGCCGCCACGTCCTGCCGCTGCGCGCCATGGCGCGTGATGGCGAACGACGGCGCGCCACGCTCGACGACCAGCGGCAGCGCCCGTCGCAGCTGCGCGACCTGCGAGCGATGCGCCTCGCCGAGGGCGGCCCACGCCTCGGCCGGGCGGCCGGCGGCATCGAGCGAACGCGCGAGCGGAAAGAGGTCGAAATAGCGGCGATGCGCCTGCGTCTCGAGCGCGAGCGCGCGCTGGTAATGCTCGATGGCCTGCGGATGGCGGCCGGCGCGCTGCGCCAGGCGCCCTTGCGCGGAGGCGCCACGGGCCACGAGCGACGGCGACCGGGCCGCATCCGGCTGCGCGAGCGCGGCCTGGACGCGGGCGAGGGCCTGCTCCGCCTCGGGCAGCCGGTTGGCGCGCTCGAGCATGTGCACCAGCGTGAGGCCTGCCTCGGGATCGAGGCCGGGGACCGCGGCGAGCCGTTCGATGGCAACGGTTGCGTCCGCCGATTCCCCCGCGGCCTGCAGCCGCTGGCCGATCTGCGCCACGAGCGCCGGCGCGAGCTCGCCCTGTTCCTTCCAGCCCGAGAGCGCCGCCACGCCGGCTTCCGTGTGGCCCGACTCGAAGCAGGCAATCGCGTACTGCAGCCGCATTTCCGCATCCTGCGGCGCGAGCGCCACGCCCTGCGCGAGGATCGCGCGCGCCGCCTCGTGGTCGAGGCGATCGAGGTGGGTGAGGCCCACGTTGAAGCAGAAATCCGCGGTGACCCCGCCGAGCGCGTGCGCATTGGCGTAGGCACGCAGCGCATCGTCGTAGTGTGCGAGGCCGCGCAGGGCCGTGCCGAGGTTGAGCCAGTGCCCCGCCTCACCGGGTTGCAGCCCGGTGAGGATCCGGAACGATGCCTCGGCCGCCGCATAGCGGCCCTCGGCATGCGCCGTGGCGCCGCTCACCGCGAGCGCCACGGCGCGGTCCTCGTCCCGCGGCGTCAGAACTTCTGCGTCACGCCCAGATACCACTGGCGCCCCAGCAGGTCGTACGTCGATACGTCCGTGTTCGCATTGGTCACGTTGTTCTGGTACATCAGCGGCGGCGCCTTGTCCGTCAGGTTCTGCACGCCGAGCTGGATCCGTGTATGGGTCTTGTCGTAGGTGTAGCCGAGCGTCAGGTCGAGGTAGGCCACCGACGGCACGTCGAGCCGCTGGTCGGGGATCAGGCCATCCGCGTCCTTGATCACGAGGCTGTCGAAGTAGCGCGTGGTCAGCAGGCCGTCGAAGCCGGCCATCGACCAGCCGATCCCGAACACGCCGCGCCACTTGGCATAGTTGCCGTACTGCGGATCGAAGGTGCCCGCCACTTCCACGGCCGGCGCGCCCGGTGTCGCCACCGCCGCGAAGCTGTTGATGTGGGTTGCCTCGAGCTGGAAGTTCCAGGAGCCGAGCGCCGTGTCGCGCAACTGGTAGCGGATGCCGACATCGATGCCGTCGGTTTCGAGCGAACCGAGGTTCACGTTCGGCAACTCGAACACCAGGAACTCACCGGCGTTGGGGCCGGTTTCGTAGCGGTGCATCAGGCCGCAGAAGTCCGGGTTGCCGGTCTGCACGCACTGGTCGGCCGCGAAGTTCACGTCGAGCGCGGTGATGACATTGTCGATCTTGTACTTCCAGTAGTCGACGTTGAGCGACAGCCCGCGCACCAGGCTCGAGTCGTACACGAAGCCGGCGGTCAGTACATCCCCGGTCTCCGGCTTGAGCGTCGGCGTGCCGATCAACAGGCTCGTGATCTGGCTGTTCGGCTGCGAGAACCCGGTATCGGGCGCGACGCCGACACAGGCGAGCGCCAGGTTCGGGTTCGCGGCGAGCTGCGCCGAGGTCAGGCTCGCGCAGGGGTCATTGAACGTGGCCGCCGATTGCGTCGGGGCGAGGGCGAGGTCGTTGATGGTGGGTGCGCGGAACACCTCCGCGTAGGAAGCGCGCACCAGCACATCGCGCACCGGCCGGTACTCGAGCTTCGCCTCGAAGGTCGTGTCGTCGCCGATCGTTTCCTTGCTGTAGTCGGAGTAGCGCACGCCGGCCGTCAGGTTGAGGGCCTGCACGCCCGGCTTGTCCGCGACCAGCGGGACGAAGAATTCGCCGTACAGTTCGCGCACGTTGTACTTCGCCGACGAATTGCCGGTGCAGGTCTCCTGCGCGAGCAGGCAGGACAGGTAGAGCGGCGCCACGCCCCGGGTCAGCGAATCGGTTTCGAACTGCCCTTCCTGCGAGCGGTACTCGACGCCGAAGGCCGCTTTCACCGCGCCGGCCGGCAAGTCGAACAGGTCGCCGTTCAGGCCTCCCGTGAACTGCGAGCTGCGGAAGGTGTAGTCGGTACGGTAGTTCGTCGAGATGGCCTTGAGCGCCGCGATCTGCGCGGGGTCCTCGACGTTGAACATGTTGATCGGCGTGCAGCCGGCGATGACGGCGCCCGGCGTGCCGCAATGCGCGCCGCTTGCGTCGATGAACGATGGCCCGAGCGCCTGCGCCAGCTTGTCCTTGAGGAGATAGCCACTGATGTTCGTGGCCTGGCCCATCCGGCCGAAGCCGGCGTTGGCCTCCCATTCCCAGGAGTTGCCGAAGGACCCGCGGAAGCCCGCGTTCGCGAATGCCTGGTCGGTCGTCACTTCGCTGCGGCGGTTGCCGAGCGATTCGAGGCGCACGCGCAGGTTCGGGTTGATGCCGTCGATGCCGCCGAAGTCGTTGCCGAAGGGGTTGTAGACGCTGTTGGCGGAGACGATGGTGTCGTCGGCCACCGCGTCGAACGGCAGCGAGGCGAGTGCAAACCCCGAGCGTGTCTGGTTGTACACCACCTGCCCGTACATCTCGACATCGTCGCCGAGCTGGTAGTTGACGTCGGTGAACAGGCTGCCGCGCTCCTGCGGCGTCATCAGCAGGTTGAACGGCTGGTAATTGTAGAGATCGGCGCCCGTGAAGCAGCGGTAGTCGGCCTG
>CAZRLI010000012.1:0-15577 GCA_964600535.1 uncultured Steroidobacteraceae bacterium
GTGCCGACCGAGTTCGGGCGCGCGCTGACGCAGTACGCGAAAGTGATCCAGGCCGAGGCCCGCAAGGCACGGGCCGAGATCGACGGCCTGCGCGAAGAGCACCGCGGCGAGCTCACGATTGCCCTTGGTTCGTCGTTCTCCGAATACATCGCGCCGGCGGCGATCCGGCGCTTCCTCCAGGCCAATCCACGCGTTGTCCTCAAGATCGCCAACGTGCACCCCGACAATATGCTCACCCTGCTCGCGCAGGGTGAGCTCGATTTCGTGGCGATGGGTGAGCCAGCAAACGTCGATCCCGCGGAACTCGTGCGCCTCCCGCTGTTTCGCATGCGCAGCGATTTGCTGCTCGCGGCATCGCACCCGCTCGCGGCCCGCAGGTCTCTCGAGCTTGCCGATCTCGCAGCCGAAACCTTTGTCGGTGTGTGGCGCAACGACATCACCGGACGAACCATCGCCAGCGCGTTCGCCGCACGCGGCCTCGCGACTCCCTGCGTAGTCGACTGCGACAACCCGCTCGTCACACGTGGCCTGCTGCTCGATGAAGGCTGTCTGGTGATTGCGAACCGCCTCTTCTTCGGCCGCGAGCTCGAATCGGGCGCAGTCGTCGAACGTCGTCTTCCCGATCTCACCTTTGATTACACCTATTCGTTGTTCCACCGGAAGGACACGATCATCGGCCGTGCGACGCTCGCCTTCATGGACGAGCTGCGTCGCGTCATCCAGGAACGCTTCGCAGACTCACTCTTGCCCGTCGCTCCCTGACCGGCGGGCCAAGCCCTGAAGGAGGAACCGTGTCGAACCACTGTCTGAAACTGCTGCTGCCCATCGTGCTCGCTGCGGCACCCGTTCTCGCCCAGGAGCCGGTGGTGGAGCTCGAGGAAATCACCGTCACCGCGCAGCGGCGCGCCGAGTCGCTGCAGACGACACCGGTGTCGGTCACCGCGCTGACCCGGAAGGCGCTCGAGGATCGCCAGATCGAAAGCACGCTCGACGTCGCCGCACAGGTGCCGAACTTGCGAATCGAACCCGTCACTGCGTTGCCGAACGCGGCGCGCGTATTCCTGCGCGGCGTCGGCGAAGACCAGTCCACTCCAACCACCGACAGCGCGATCGGCTTCTATGTCGACGGCGTGTACTACTCGCGCGTGCAGGGCGCGATCTTCGACTTCTCGGATGTGGAGCGCATCGAGGTGCTGCGCGGTCCGCAAGGTACGCTGTACGGCCGCAACACTTCCGGCGGCGCCGTGAAGATCATCACGAGCGATCCGACGGACGTGCTTGCCGGGTCGATCGACGTGACGGCCGGCAGCTACGACCGGCGCCAGTTCCGCGGCATGGTCGGCGGACCGCTGGCCGAGACACTCAAGGGATCGCTGAGCGTCCTGAAGCACGAGCGCGACGGCACCGTCGAAAACGTGACACTGGGCCGCGACGTAAACTCCAGGGACACGACGGCCGCGCGCGGCAAGCTCGTCTGGTCGCCGACCGATGAACTCGAGTTCAAGCTCGCGGCCGACTGGTCGGAGGACCTCGCCGATGTCGGTGTTGGTGCGAGCGCCTTTGGCGGCTATCCGGCGGACCTCTTCAGGACAACCGCGAATGGCGACCCGAGCGGCTACCTGCGCACGCGCGGCGCCGCGCTCACGGGGGCCTGGACGAGCGGCGCACTTGTGTTGAGTTCCATAACCGCGTGGCGCGACCTGCGCAACCGGGGCGTGTTCGACAACGATGGCGAGGCTCGCACGATCCTGCATTTCGCCTTCGACACCGAGCAGAGCCAGCTGAGCCAGGAGCTCACGCTCGCCGGCGACTGGAGTCGCACGAAAGTGATCGTCGGTGCCTACTGGTTCACCGAAGATATCCGCCACGACACGATCAACTATTCGGGCAGCCGCCCGAATCCAGCCGCTCCGGTGACGGCGCTGCCCGACCTCACTGATCAGGACACCGACAGCTACGCCGTATTCGGCCAAGCCTCGTTCGCCGTGACCGATGCGCTCACGCTGACCGCCGGCGCGCGCTACACGTGGGACGAGAAGGACTTCGACGATCGCTATCCGACGCTTGGCCGCCGGTTCGTCGTCCACAAGAAATGGACGGCATTCACGCCGCGGCTCGCGGCCGACTACAAGCTGGCCGACGGAGTGTTCCTGTTCAGTTCGTGGTCGGAGGGCTACAAGGCGGGGGGCTTCAACCGCAGCAGCACGCCGGTCACCGCGCTAACGCCCTACGACGAAGAAGAAGTCTCGACAATAGAAGCCGGCGTGAAGACCGAACTGTTCGATCGGCGGTTGCGCGCGAACGTGACCTATTTCTACAACGACTATTCCGACCTGCAGCTATCGGCATTCGACCCCGTGACGAACGTCGGCCGCCGCTTCAATGCTGCCGCCGCCACGACCAAGGGCCTCGAGCTCGAGCTGTCTGCGGCGCCCGTCGCTGGGCTAAGTGCCTACGCGACGGTCGGCTATCTTGACGCGCGCTATGACGAGTTCCAGGACCGCGTTGGCGGCGTGCTGCAAGACGTGTCATACCTCGATCTAAAGGGTGCGCCACGCTGGTCGTATGCTGCGGGCTTCTCCTGGACGCTGCCTCTGCCCGTGCCTGGCGCCCTGCGCCTGAGCAGCGACGTAAGCCACCGCACGCGCATGGAAAACGTGGTTGCGAACACACCGATCGTCGCGACGCCGGCGCTCACGCTGGTCGACGCGTCGCTGTCCTGGACGTCGCAGGACGATCACTGGAACGCGACGATCGCCGGCAAGAACCTGACCGACAAGCACTACATCGGCGCGGGCCTCCATATCGCCGGACTCACGACCGTGCTGTACCCCGCGGATCCGCGCACCTGGTCGGCGAGCCTGAGGTATCGGTTTTGACGGCAGCGGGAGGCGTGCACGAGGTCTGCTACGGCGTGCCGGATATTGACGCCGCGGTGGACTACTGGGCCGCCTACGGCTACCGCCCGGGCGCGGGCGGTAGCCTTGGCGAAAGCGAGGCGCACGCACTCTACGGCGTGCGGTCCGCGCTGCGCTCGCTGCGCCTGTCGCATCTCAATGCGGATCACGGCTTCGTACGCCTGATGCAGTGGGAACGCCCGCTCGGCCCCGGCATCGGCGAAGCGGGCTTGCGGGCGCACGGAAGTCGCTGGGTCATGCAGTTCGTGCGCAGCTCGCTTGATGTGGCAAACCACGCCGCGCTCGCGCGCCGCCAGGGCGCGCGGGTGGTTGACCTGCCGCCCGCATTCATAGACCTGACGTCCTACAACCCGCAACTGTTCGGCGACAGGGTGGCGAGGCCATTTCGGGATACGCTGGTCGCCGCCCGCGAGTACACATTGTTGCAGCCGCTCTGGCGGCAAGCGTTGCTCGAGCGCTTCCACTACGACAGCCCGAATCTGGGCCGCATCGACGACGGCGCCCTGTTGCGCGCCTCCCAGATTGTCAATGCGAGCTTCATGGTGGCGAGCGACGACGATGGGATCTTCTCTTTCTATGCCGAGGCGCTCGGATTGAAGCTGGTGGCGATGCAGGAAGTAACCTGGGAGCAGTCCATGGCCAGTCGGGCCGTATTCGAGCTGCAGGCCGGCGAAACGCATTGGTGCTACACGTTCGAGGAGCCGCGATCGGGGGCTCGCCACGATGAACGGCGTTCGGGCCGCCTGTACCTGTTCCGCTTCCGGTCGTCATCACGGCTCAATGACCGGCTCGCGGTCTCGCAGCCAGGCCATCTGGGCTGCTCACTTTTCACCTGGCGCGTGCATGACCTCGAGGCACTGCGTGCAAGGTGCATCGCGATGCGCTGCACTTCGATTTCGGATCCACTCGTCGACGAGTTTGGCGTTAGCGCCTTCGGCTGCGTGGCGCCGGACGGCATGTCCTGGGTATTCCAGCAGGCAACCGATGCCGAACGCACGGGCCTCGCTGCGTGAAAGCCGCCGAGATCTTCCTGCTGGTCAAGGGCTATCCGGGACGGCTGTGGCTCACCTGCTTTGGCGCATATGCGCTGTCGCAGATGGACCTGGCCCTCTGGAGCTACGCGCTGCCGCTCATCCGCCAGGACCTCGAGCTCACGCGAACCCAGATCGGCCTGCTGACTGGTGCAGCTTTCGGCCTCGGAGGCTTGGCGCTGGTGTGGCTCGGCATGCTCACTGACCGCGTCGGGCGGCGCAAGACGATGATCGGTGGCATTGCGGCGTCTTCGGTGTTCGTGGCAGCACACAGTCTCGCCTTCAATGCCGTCTCGCTTGGCGCATTGCGTGCCGCGAGCATGGCCAGTGGCGGCCTGCTCTATCCAGCAACCGGTGCGCTCGTGGCAGAGGAGGCACCGCCGCGCATTCGAGGTCTCATGACCGGGCTGTTGCAGGTTGCCTATCCACTGGGCTGGTTCCTCGCGTCCATGCTCGCCGTCTTGCTGCTCGCGGACTTCGGTTGGCGGGCTCTGTTCGTCGCCGGGCTTCTCGGTCTGCCATTCGCATTCGTCGTGAACAAGGTGGTGCGCGAGTCGTCGCGCTTCATCGAATCGGCATCGGGCACAAGGCGGGCATCACTCGGCGAACTGTTCGCTCCCGGGATCAGGCGCCGGACCTTGACACTGTTCGCAGCGCAGTATTTTTTCGTGGTCGCCTATGGTGGTGCGTTCATATTCTCGCCGATCTACTTCCATGAGGCGCGAGGCTTCGACATCGCAGGTACGGCGACCCTCGTGGGGATGAGCAACCTGATTGGCATTGGGGGCTACGTGCTCGCGGCATGGGTCGGCGAATTCCATCTGACGCGGCGCACCACCACGATTGTCTGGACACTGCTCGGCAGCTTCTTCTTCGTGGTCTTCCTCTGGTTCACCGATGGCTACCTCGCCAGCATGATCGCATTCTCGGTCATGGCCGTGTTCCTGCTCGGCACCGCGGCGGTAAAGTTTGCCTACATCGCCGAATTGTTCCCAACACGCCTGCGAGCCACAGGCCTCGCGTTCTGCGGCTCGTTCGCCGTATCGCTCGGCCAGGCAACCGGGCCGGTGACAATCGGCTGGTTGGCAGACACGCGCGGCTGGGACATCGCGATGTTCGTGGGTGGCGCCGTGCCGCTGTTGATCGCAGCCATACTTTATTTCTACCTCAAGCCGTTGCCCTCTGGGCTGGACGTCGACGAGGTGCAACGGAGACTCGCAACTTGAAAGCCTGGATCGTCAAGGAATTTGGTGGCCTCGAAGTCATGCGGTGGGAAGACACGCCCAAGCCGGAGCCGGGAGCGGGGCAAGTACGCGTGCGCGTGCACGCCACCGGCATGAATTTCGCCGAGACGCGCATGCGCGCAGGAACCTACAGCGGCCAGCCGCTGCCATTCGTCGTGGGCATGGAGGCTGCCGGCGTCGTCGACAGCGTCGGCGCAGGCGTCGTGGACTTTTCCGTAGGGCAGCGTGTCTTCGGGCGTGCCCGGGGTGCACACGCGGAATTCGTCTGCATCGATGCGGATCACCTGCTGCACCTCCCCGACAACTTGAGTTTCGAGCAGGGAGCTGCCGTCCCCGTGGGTTGGCTCACGGCGTGGCACGCGCTGCATACGGTGGCGGCGCTGCGCCCGGGGCAACGAGTGCTGATCGAGGCGGTGGCCAGTAGCGTCGGCAGCGCAGCCCTGCAGATCGCGAAGCAGCGCGGCTGCTGGGTAGCTGGAACGGCGAGTCGTGACGATAAGGTCGCAAGGGCGCGTGAATGGGGGCTCGACGCAGGCTACAACTACAAGCGCGAGAATCTCGCTGAGCGGGTTGCGACCGATACCGATGGGCAGGGCGTCGACGTGGGCCTCATGACCATCGGCGAGGAGACGGCAACCATGCTCTTCGACTCGATGGGCATGGGCGGAAAGATCGTGATGTATGGCAGTACCGGTGGCAGGCAGGTGTGTTTCAGCCTCAATATCGGCGTGCGTAACCTCGAACTGCACTCGATGAGCATCTCGACGAGCCCACGATTCATGCCGGAGTCGATGGTGAGCTTCCGCGAAATGGCGCTGCCGTTGTTCGCGCAAGGCGTGTTCAAGCCCGTGCTCGATGTCGTGCTGCCGCTGGCGGACCTGAGGCGCGCACACGAGATGATCGATGAGCGGAGCCATTTCGGCAAGATCGTCATGACCCTTTGATGACAAGGACTACTACCCATGAGCAAATTGATGCGCGCAATCCTGGTCGAGGCAGCCGGTGGCCCGGAGTCGCTGAAGCTCGTCTCCCGTCCGATACCGGAACCTGGCGCCGGCCAAGTGCGCATCCGCGTCGCGTATGCTGCCCTGAATCCGCTTGATACCCACGCGCGCGCGGGCCGCATCAAGTGGGGGCACCCGGGGTTTCCATTCGTGCCGGGATACGAGTATTCGGGCCGCATCGACGCTGTAGGTGCCGGCGTTGACTCCTCGTTGACCGGGCGACGCGTCGCGTCGCACAGCGAATGGGGTGGCAACGGCGAGTACGCGATCGCGACCGCGGCACGGGTTGTCGCGATACCGGATCGGCTTTCATGGCAGATTGGCGCTGCGTTCTCGACGACCGCGGTGACGTCCTGGCACCTCGTGCACTCCGCGGGACGCGTTGGACCCGGCATGCACGTCGTCGTGCACTCCGCCGCGGGCTCGATCGGTGCGATGGTGACGCAGATTGCGAAGGAGGCGGGCGCCGTGGTCTACGGACTCGTCGGTGGGCCGGAAAAGGTCGAGTACGCCCGCCAGTTCGGGGCAGATCACCTGATCGACTACCGCCACGAGGCATGGCCGGCGAGAATGAAGGAGTTGTCGGGCGGTCATGGGGCCGATCTGATCATAGACGGCAACGCCGGTCCCGAGTCGGTGAAGAATTATGAGGCGATCGCGCCGCTCGGCAACGTGATCTATATCGGAGCCATGGGCGGGCAGGCACCGGAAGTCAATGTCTCGATGCTGATTGGCAAGTCATTTAGCGTCTCGGGCTTCGTGCAGTTCTTCCATCAAGCGCGCACCCGCGGTGCGGAAAATGCCGAGATCGAGGAAAAGCTTGCGACGGGAAGCTGGCGCATTCCGATCGAACGCGAATTCGCGCTCGAGGACCTGGCCGAGGCGCACCGCTTGTTCGAAGCCAGGGCGTTGCGTGGTCGCTCCCTCGTGCGCGTTGGCGGGGACATCTAGCCGGATCGAGCCGTTTGAATCAGTGCGCGACACCGATGCCGTAGGTCGCGCTCAGGTAGGAGGCGATGTCCCCGGGATTCGCGAGGAACGCCTTGCCGCGCGCGCGGCTGACCGGGAGGCCTGCGGCTTCGGCGCCGGCTCCGCCGTCGCCGAGGATCAGGACCGGGCAACCCTGGTGATCGACACCGAGTTCGGTCGCGAGCGGCGCACGCGGGCGCGGAAAGTCGAGATAGCTCACCTCGAGCTGGGTGCGCAGCCTCGGGTAGTAGCTGAGCAGGCCCTCGATGCCGACGCCGTCGGGGCAGTAGTAGGGGCCCGACTCCCCGTCACGGAAATCGGCCTTCAGCAGGTAGAGCCGGTCTCGTGCCATTGCGCGGTCAATTGACAGGGGCGGCCAGCGCCTCGTCGAGCATCTTCACCAGCGCGTCCCGGTTGTAGCTGAAGGGTTGGCCCTGGTTGAGCTGCACGAGTTCTTCGATTGCCTTCCTGATCGTGATCTGCGCTTCCAGCTGGCTCGGCACGACCATGTAGCGCCGCTTCGGAGCCGGCGCGAACAGCGCATGCTCCACCGCGGCGGCCACGTCGTCCGGCTCCTTGTACTGCGAGCGATCGGCGAGCCGCGATGTGAAGCCGAGGCGCTGCGCAGCATTGCGGCCGATCTCGGAATTGTAGTTGCCGGGCTCGATCACGCTGACGCGCACGCCGAGTGGTGCCATCTGCGCGGCGAGCGAATCCGTGTAGGCCTCCACCGCATGCTTGGTCATGCTGTAGACGCCGAGATCCTTCGTCGAAAGAATCCCGGAGATCGAGCCGATCGTGGTAATGCGTCCCTTGCTCGCCGTGAGCAGCGGCGTGAACGCCTTGGTTACGCGCCAGGGCCCGTAGGCGTTCACCTTCATCACGAGGTCGAAGTCGTCCTCCGTCGTGTCGGCAAACGATCCGATGCTGGCGATGCCGGCGTTGTTCACGAGGCCATGGAGGCCACGCCCCCCTTGCGCGACCGCCTCCACCGCGGCGGCGATATCGGTGGCATTGGTGACGTCGAGGCGCAGAGGCTGCACGTTCTTCAGCTTGCCGAGTGCCTCGAGGTCTTTCTCCTTGCGAGCGCCTGCGTAGACGAAGTAGCCATCGGCCGCCAGCCGTTCCGTGACCTTGAGCCCGATACCGGAACTGGCGCCGGTGACCAGGACGGCCTGCTGATTTGCAGGTGTTGCGGGACCTTCGCCCCGGGCGGATACGGTGGCGCACAGGGTGGCGGCGATGAGGAGGTGGCGCAGCATCGGGAGCACTCCGGTCCGTCGCATGGTGGTGCAACATGCACCGGCTCGGTCCGGCCTGTCCAGTACCACGGTAGCGCCGGTTCGAGGATCGTCTTCCCTCCGATCTAGGTGCAACCGTAGCGGCGTTGTGCAGATGGGCAGAGTGGTGGCTGTTGGAACTGCCAAATTGCGGGAATTTCTGGCCATGCGCCCATGACTGTGGAAGTCTCCGTGCCGCAGCTTCATCCTGGGGGCATCCATGTTCAAGGTCATTTCTGCTTGCGCGGCGCTCATCGGGCTATCGGCCATGGGGCCGTCGGCCCTGGCACAGTCTTCCGACGCGGCCACCGACAGCGCGCAGGACGTAGACGAAGTCACCGTAACGGGGTCGCGCATCCGTGGACACGCGAACCCGAGCGCGCAGGTCTACACGGTCACGAGCAAGGACATCGAGCAGCAGGGCCTCACGACCACCGATGACATCTTCCGCTCGGTGCCGCAGGTATCGGGGCGCGGCTCGATGGCGGCGATGGACGTCAACGAGCAGGTGCCGAGTGGTTCGGTCGGCCATTCATCGGTTGACCTCGGTGGCTTCGGCGCCAAGTCGACGCTGGTGCTGATCAACGGCCGCCGGACCGCCAATTCATCGATCATGTACGGCGATTCCGTGAACGTCGGCACGATTCCGCCGAGCGCCATCGAACGCGTCGAGGTGCTGCCGACGGCTGCCGCGGCGATCTACGGCGCGGATGCGGTGGGAGGTGTCGTCAACATCATCCTGAAGAAGCGCACGGCATTCGAAGCCAATACGCGGCTCGGCTTCGAGGACAGCAGCTACGGCGGTTCTGCCCCCCAATTGTCGCAGGACCTGAGTTTCGGCTGGGACTCGGGCCGCTTCACGGGCGTGGCGAGCTACCGCGAGTCGGACCCGGTGACCACGAAATCACTCGGCTATACCTCGCAGGACTTCCGCAGCCGCGGCGGCTATGACCTGCGTTCGCAGTCCTTCGGAGAAACGGGCGTGGTCTCCGGCTATGGCTCGCTGCCGCCGGGCAACAATGGTACTGCCTTCACGCCCGGCGACGTTTCACCGGCCAACACGGTGCCGGCATCGTCGATCTCGGAGTACGTGGTTCCGGAACTGAAGACTTCCTCGTTCTACATGAACGTGGAGCAGAACATCGGGTCGCGGGTCATGCTGTTCATGGACGCCTTCTACTCGAAGAACGACACGTCGAACTACGAGACACCGCACAACGTCTTCTTCGCCGAGGTTCCCGCGACCAACGCTTTCAACCCCTACGGCTCATCGGTGTACGTGAACTACCTGTTCGACACCGAACGGGATGCCGGCCGCATGCCCTCCGTGTTCCGCGAAGCGGACCAGGAGCTGCGGCAGGGTACCCTCGGTGCGCAGATCGCGTTGCCGCGCGACTGGCAGCTGCAAGTCTATGCGACGCGCGCCGACGAAGAGTCGCTGCACTCCTTCTCTTGGGTCGCGAGCTGGGCAGATCCGGCGGTCTTCGCTGCGCTGGCCGATGCCAACCCGCAGACGGCGCTCAACCTGTTCGGCAACGGCACCGCGCAGAACGATGCGACGCTGGGGAACATCATCGGTTGGTGGCAGGGAAAGCGGCACAACAAGCTCACGTCCGACATGCGCGCCTACGCCGCGCAGGCCGACGGCGAGATCTTTCCGCTGCCAGCCGGCATGGTCAAGGCGTCTTTCGTGGCAGAGCATCGGGAGGATTCGCTCGACTGGGATGGGTTCGGCCTGAACCAGCCCAAGGGCGAGCGGACGGTGGATTCGATCGGCGCCGAGTTTGCAATCCCGGTACTTGGCGGCGACGCGGGCACGGCATTCGCGCAGTCGCTCGAACTGACCCTGGCCGCACGCTGGGACCGCTACAACGCCAAGGGCGATTTCGACTACGACGGCATCAAGGATCGCATGAAGGAATTCTCGGATACGAGTCCGATGATCGGCATCGCCTGGAAGCCGCTCGATGACCTGAAGCTGCGTGCGAGCTGGAACAAGGCATTCAGGGCACCGGTCGTGCACGATCTCGCGGGATTGCCGTATCCCTACCAGACCCAGGTCTACGATCCACTGGCGCCAGGCGGCCCGGCCTGGGTGCTCGTCGATGTCTCATACCCGCCCTCGGAGGGCCTCGGCCCGGAGAAGGCCACGATCTGGACAGCGGGCTTCGACTGGCAGCCGCGCGATCTCTTCGGCGGCGGCCTGAACGTTTCGTTGACGTACAGCGACACGGATTTCACCGATCGCATCACCGGCGCCTACGTGTACTTCAACGACGATCCGTCCTACGTCGTGAGCCATCCCGAGATCTTCACGGACACGGCGCAGCGCGACGCCGCCGGCAACCTGACCGATGTGTACCTGCGAAACATCAATATTGCCGGCCAGACCGCGCGGGTCTGGAACATGGACCTGGGTTACGACTGGCAGACGGATGGCGGCCACAACCTCCGGCTCGGTGCGGCAGCCGCGTATACCACGCAGTTCGACGAGAAGGTGCATGCCAGCGCACCCGTCCAGGAGCTCCAGGGCAAGTACCGCGGTCCCGATCGGCTGCGTGCGACGCTGCGCGGCGGCTGGTCGAGCCCCGACTCCGTGTGGAGCGCCAACATGTACATCCACCTGAGCTCGAGTTACAAGAACACGATTCCCGCGTATGCGATCAACAATCCGCCGCCGGGCATCGGCTCCGAGATCGTCGAGAGCGTGGACGGCTACACGACAGTCGACCTCTCGGGGTCCTACCAGTACCGCGGCCATTCGGAGCTGCTGAGTGGCGTGTCGATCACGGCGGGCGTGCGCAACGCATTCGATGAGGATTTTCCGGCGATCAATCTCGTGGCCGGCCGCGTGCTGCCGTTTGATCCGCGCCGTGTCGATGTGCGCGGGCGGGTGACCTTCATCGAGATCGGCAAGAAGTTCAACTGAGCGTGGCGATGCACCGGGCCAGGCACATGTTGCGCCACGTTCTGTGGTTGGCCCTGGGTTGTTTCACCACGCAGGCGTGCATCGCAGACGGGCTGCACGCGGTGGCCGTCGAGCGCGCATTGTCCGTCACCGCCGAGCAGCTGCAGAAGCTGGTCAGGGGCGAGCGGGTGATCCCGGCCTGGCGGAAGGACGGCGCCCAGTTCTGGTTCGCGGCGGACGGTGCCGATGGCGTCGAGTACCGGTTTGTGGATCCGGACGCGAGACGGGTGCGCCCGCTCTTCGATCATGCGCGGCTCGAGGCGGCGATCCATGCCGCTACGGGTCACGCGGGCCTGGGAGAAATCCGGAACCCCGATTTCGATTTCGACAGCCAGGAACTGTCATTCGAGCTCGACAAGCGCCACTGGATCTATTCGACTGCGACCGACAGGCTGGCCGAGAAACCCAAGGAAGCAGGGGCGGTGTCGCCCGACCGGCGCTGGCGCGTGCTGGTTCGCGATCACAACCTGTTCCTCGAGGAAGTCGCGACCGGAAAGCTGCAGCCGCTCACGACGGATGGCACGGCCCTGCGGCCCTATGCGCGCCCCGTCGTCAATCTCAAGGATATGGTCGAGCAGGGGACATCCGACCCCGAAATCGCGCCCGACGTCGTATGGTCGCCGGACTCACGTCGCTTCGTCACTTACCAGATGAATCTGCAGGGCGCGCGGCGCCTGAGCGCCGTGCAATCGGCGCCGCCCGGTGGCGGGTCGCCGCGAGTATTCGACTATGTGTATCCGATGGCGGGCGATGCAAGGGTGCCGACCGCGCAGACCCTCATCGTCACGGTCGCAACGGGCACGGTGATACGCGTGGCGGCCCCTGTCCAGGACCTGCTGTACTACGGTGGACCGGGCTACGAATGGACGCGCGACAGCGGCGCCATCCTGCAAAGCGTGGCGGACCGCAGTTACACGGCGCTGCGGCTGTACTCCATCGACCCGGCATCCGGCCGCTCGGTCGTGCTCACGAGCGACGAATCCGCCCGACTCGTCGACCTCTATGCGCATCGCTGGACCTACCTGCCCGCGTCGGACTCGGTCGTCTGGATGTCGGCTGATGCGGGCTGGAACCATGCGTTCCGCATCAACCGGCGCGGTGTGCGCGAGCGCCTGACGTCCGGTGCGTGGACGGTGGCCGACATGCCGGGCGGCGACGGGGGAGGCAAGGCCGTTTTCGTGATCGGTCGCGGCCGGGAAGCAGGCCGCGATCCCTACCTGAGACATCTCTACCGGGTCGATGACGGCGGGCGGAAGATTTCGCTCCTTACGCCGGAGCCGTTCGATCACGAAGTCTATGTATCGCCCGACGGCCGGTACTTCATCGACAACATGTCGCTGGTCGACCGGCCGACGATCACCCGCCTGCGCAGCGCTCGTGATGGCACCGTCGTGATGAACCTGCAGGAGGCGGACGCAAGCGAACTCAGGCGAATCGGACTGTCCTTTCCCGAGGCGTTCACGGCAACCGCAGCCGACGGCAGGACGCCTCTCTACGGCGTGCTCTACAAGCCATCGGGCTTCGATCCAGCCAGGCGTTATCCGGTGGTCGAATATATTTACACGGGCCCGCACACGATCACGGCGCCGAAATCCTTCGCGGACAGCCTGCTGCGCGTCGATGCGGGCTACGCGGTGGCAGAGCTCGGTTTCGTCGTGGTCATCGTCGACGGCCGGGGCACCTCGGGGCGAGGCAAGGCCTTTCTCGCGCCCGCTATCGGCAGGCTGCACTCCGTAGGCCTCGATGATCACATCGCGGCCATCAGGGAGCTCGCCGCGCGGCGACCCTACATGGACATCTCGTCGGTCGGAGTCTACGGCTTCTCGGCCGGTGGCTACGATGTCGTGCGTGCCATGACCGAGCGGCCGGATTTCTACAAGGTGGGCGTCTCCGCATCCGGCAACCATGACAACCGGCTCGACAAGGCGGTCTGGAACGAACAATGGCTCGGTTCGGACCCATCCGCAGGCTACGACGAGAACTCCAACGTCACCTGGGCCCCAAAGCTCCAGGGCGCGCTGCTGCTTGCGCATGGTGAGCTCGACGAGAATGTACCGCCCGCCGCGACCTTGCGCCTCGTCGATGCCCTGGTCCGGGCGGAGAAGCCGTTCGAACTGCTGATCGTGCCGAACGCGGACCATTTTCTCTTCAACGTGCCGTACTACAACCGCGCGCGTTTCGAATTCCTGCTGCGCAAGCTGTCGCCGCCGCCGCCGCCGCCCTGACCCAAAGTCGTCCGGCATCCCTCGAGCTTGCGAAACTGCAGCGGCGGCAGCCCGATCGCCTGGCGGAACTGCCGCGCAAATGAACCCTGGTCCGCGTAGCCGACCTCGTGGGCGATGTCCGCGATCGGCAAGGCAGTCTCGACGAGCAGGTTGCGTGCAGCGGAGAGCCGGGTCTTGAGCAGCCACTCCCCCGTGGAGATGCCGAATACCCGCTTCATCCGCCGGTCGAGCTGCCAGGGCGACATGTTGGCGACCGCGGCGATGTTGGCAACCGTGGTCGTGGTCGACAGGTTGTCGCGGGCCGCGTCGATTGCGGCGGCGATGCGCTGGAAGTCATCCGAACTCACGTCCGGCATTTTCAGGTCGCGGGAAACGCCGACCAGCCCGACGATGGCGTTTCCCTTGCTGTAGAGCGGCAATTTGGTTGTCAGGCACCAGCCGACATGCCTGCTCTTGTACATGTGCAATTCGAGCAGGTGCATCAGCGAGCGGCCGTGCTGGAGCACGGTGCGATCCTGGGTCTCGTAGTGCATGCCCAGATCGGGGCCGAACAACTGCGAGGGCAGTTGGCCGATGATGTCCGATTTCCGGGCGCAGCCGCATCGGTGGATCAGCGTTTCATTGACTTCCAGGTAGCGTCCCGACTGGTCCTTGATGAAATAGACGATGTCGGGCAATTGGTCGAAAAGCGACGCCGCCGTGAATGGGTCGCGCAGGTTGCCGAGGAATGTCGCCAGTCTCTGGGAAGAGGCCACGGCGAAATTATGCCAAAACGCCGGGGCCCGCGGCCCGGGCGGGACGGCGCGGCGCGGGCCGGCTTCAGGTGAGGAAACCGAGATCCCGCTGCGGGAAGTTGTCGATGCTCGGCGCCACGCGCGCGAGATCCGCGTCCAGCACGCCGAACCAACGCGCGAGCGTCGCGGCGTACTGGTCCGATGACGTGGTCGGGATGAATCGCCCGCCGCCGACGTCGTCGGCCCCGTCTGCCGCCAGGGTCGCCCCGAGGCGCAACACCGGATAGTTGCCGTAGACATCGTGGCCGCGCACCGCGCCGCCGAGCACGAGCTGCACGCCGCCCCAGGCGTGATCGGTGCCGTCGCCGTTGGAGGTGAGCGTGCGCCCGAAATCGGACTGCGTAAACGCCGTGATGTTCCGGGCGACCCCCATCTCGACCGTCGCGCGGTAGAAGGCGTTGAGGCAGGCGCTCACGTTGGCGAGCAGCCCCGGCTGGTCCTGCACCTGATCGTCATGTGAATCGAAACCGCCGGTCGCGACGAAGAATATCTGGCGCGAGGCCTCGAGCGCGCCGCGCACCGCAATCATCTCGGCCACGGTCCTGAGCTGCGTGCCGAGCGGGGTGGCCGGGAAGACCGTGGCAAACGGTGCGGCATTCGGCGCGCGCACGGTGGCGAGCGCGGTGTTGATGGTCTGCGCGGACCTGAGCGCCCGTTGCTGCACGGCAGTGAAGGCCCGCTCGTAGAGGGTGCCGTAGCTCGCCCCGAGGACCGCTTCGAATCCGCCCTTGCGCGCGACGGACAGCGCATCGGTGCCGTCGAGGCCGAAGAAATCGACGGGCCCGTCCGGGCCAATGACGTACGGCTGCGTGCTGGCCCCGGCCTGGTACAGCGTCTGCCCGGAGAGCGAGACATTGAGCGGCAACGCAGGTCCGGTCTGCGTGCCGAGTGCATCGGCGATGCGGCCGGCCCAACCGGTGCTGGACACGGCCCTGCCACGCAGTGAGTGCCACTGGTCCTGCTGGTCGTTATGCGAGAACAGCTGCGGCGGCAGCGGTACCGAGCGCGCCTGGTACTGGTCGAGCGCCGTCGGGGTGAGCAGCGGGCCGATGTTTGCCACGACCGCGCAGGCGCCGTCCTGCTCGAAGAGCGTCGCGATCTCGGTCATCGAGGGATGCAGCCCGAGCTGCGCACCGTTGGGCAG
>CAZRLI010000013.1:0-14766 GCA_964600535.1 uncultured Steroidobacteraceae bacterium
CAGCAACCGCCGCCGCCTGCGCAACCTGCTGGTCCCCGGTACCGAGGGCGGCGTATCGATCCACCTGCCGTCGGGCGAACAACTCAGCATCTTCGACACGGCGATGCGCTACAAGGCGGACGGCACGCCGCTCGTGGTGCTCGCGGGCAAGGAGTACGGCTCGGGCTCCTCGCGTGACTGGGCGGCCAAGGGCACGATGCTGCTCGGCGTCAAGGCGGTGATCGCCGAGAGCTTCGAGCGCATCCACCGTTCGAACCTGATCGGCATGGGCGTGTTGCCCCTGCAATTCCCCGCGGGCAGGAGCGCGCAGGACCTCGGCCTCACCGGCCGCGAGGTGATCGACATCATCGGGGTCGCGGATGCCACGGCCAGCACCGTGCGGGTCGTTGCAACGCCGGCAGGCGGCGGCCAGCCGGTCACCTTCGACGCACGCGTGCGCATCGACACGCCGAAGGAGCGCGACTACTACCGCCACGGCGGCATCCTGCAGTACGTCCTGCGGCAGCTCGCGGGGACGGGTCGCGCCGCCTGATGAGCGCCGCCACGCGCGTGATCGCTGTCTTCGACCTCGACGGCACGATCACACGCCGCGACACGCTCCTGCCGTATGTCCTGCATTTCCTCGCGCAGCGGCCCGCGCGCCTTGCGCGCCTCGCGCGCGTGCTGCCCGCCGCCGCCGCCTACGCCCTCGCCGGGCGCGATCGCGGCAAGCTGAAGGCCGCGCTGCTGCGGCATACCCTCGGCGGCGAGCCGCGCGCGACCATCGAGGCCTGGAATGCGCGCTACCTGCCGCGCGTGATCGCAGGCGAGCTGTTCGCGCCGGCGATGGCCGCGATCGACCGCCACCAGCGCGACGGCGACACACTCGTGCTGATGTCCGCCAGCGTCGACCTGTACGTGCCCGAACTGGCGCGACGACTCGGCTTCGCTCACACCATCTGCACCGGCGTGGCCTGGCGAGGCGAGGTGCTCGATGGCGGGCTCACGACGCCCAATCGGCGCGGCGCTGAAAAAGCGCGCTGCCTCGAGGACCTGCGGGCCCGCCATGGCGAAGCGCGCATCGTCGCCTACGGCAACAGTGCCTCCGACCTGCCACACCTGCGCCTCGCGGATCGCGGCGTGCTGGTGAACGGTACGCCCGCCGCGCGGGCCGCCGCGGCGGCGCTCGGACTCGAATGCGTCGACTGGCGGGGAACATGGCGCCCGCCGGCAGGCTCCAATGCCACGCAAGGCGGCTGAGCGGTACCTACGCCACTTTAATGTATTACCTCATATATCTATTACAACAGATTGTTATTACGGCATAAATTAAGCCCATCCGAGATTACGCCGGAATCGGCCTACTGCGATCGGCGCCGACTCCTCCTGGGCGTGGGGTCGCTCGCGCTTGCCGCCGCGGCGCCTTCCGGATCCGCCGCCCCGGCCGGGCTGCCCAGCCTCAAGGCGACGCGCAATGAGCGCCTGTCTGTCGCTGACAAGCTGACCCGCTACGAGGACATCACCGGCTACAACAATTTCTACGAGTTCGGCACCGGCAAGGACGACCCGCAACGCAATGCCCATACCCTGCGGACGCGGCCCTGGCACGTCGCCGTGTCGGGCGAAGTCGAACGGCCTGGGCTCTTTACGCTGGAGGACATCCTGAGGCCCCACCCGCTCGAGGAAAGGGTATACCGCCTGCGCTGCGTCGAACGCTGGTCGATGGTGATTCCCTGGGTCGGATTTCCGCTCGCCGACTTCGTCAGGCGCTTCAAGCCCACTTCGAAGGCAAGGTACCTGGCGTTCCGGACGCTCGAGGATCCACGGCAGATGCCGGGCCAGCGCGCCGGCTGGCTCGACTGGCCGTACGTGGAAGGCCTGCGCATCGATGAGGCCATGCATCCGCTCACGCTGCTCGTCGTGGGCCTCTATGGCCGCGTGCTGCCGAACCAGAACGGCGCGCCGCTGCGGCTCGTCGTGCCCTGGAAGTACGGATTCAAGGGCATCAAGTCGATCGTCGCGATCCGCTTCACCGAGCGGCAGCCGCCGACCTCCTGGAACATCGCCGCTCCCGGCGAATACGGCTTCTACGCGAACGTGAACCCGGCGGTCGATCATCCGCGCTGGAGCCAGGCGAGCGAACGGCGCATCGGCGCGGGCCTGTTCGAAGCGACACGACCGACCCTGCCCTTCAACGGCTACGCGGATGAGGTCGCGTCGCTCTACCGCGGCATGGACCTGCGCCGCTGGTTCTGATGGGCCCCGCGCAGCGCTACCGCTATCTGTGGAAGCCGCTCGTATTCGCGGCCTGCTGCGCACCCGCGCTGCTGCTGTTCGCAGGCATCTACGGCATCGCCGGCCGGCACCTCGGCGCCGACCCGGTGGAAGAGCTGCTGCTCACCTGCGGCAAGACGGCGCTCAACCTCCTGTGCCTGACGCTGGCGGTCACGCCGGTGGCGACGCTTGCGCATCGGCCGCAACTGCTGCGCCTGCGACGGATGCTGGGGCTCTTTGCATTCACTTACGTGCTGCTGCACTTCACCGTCTACCTGGTGCTCGATCGCAGCCTCGACGCCGCAATGATCGCCGGGGACATCGCCAAGCGCCCCTACATCACGGTCGGATTCACCGCGCTCGTGCTGCTGGTCCCGCTCGCCGCCACCTCGACGCAGCGGATGATGCGCAGGCTTGGCAGGCGATGGCAGCAGCTGCACCGGCTCGTATATCCGGTCGCCATCCTCGCGGCCTGGCATTTCTACTGGCAGGTCAAGCGCGACGTGACGGAACCGTTCATCTATGCGGCGATCGTCGCGGTCCTGCTCGGCTGGCGCATCTGGCACCGCCGACGCCGCACGCAGCCCGCCGCCCTCAGATCGAAGTACGGACCTGCCACAGCTCCGGAAAGAACCTGAGCTCGAGTGCCTTTGCGAGGTACGAGACACCACCCGTGCCGCCGGTACCCGGCTTGTAGCCGATGATCCGCTCCACCGTCTTCATGTGCTGGAAGCGCCAGGACTGGAACCGGTGGTCGACGTCGACCAGGCACTCGGCGAGTTCATAGAGGTCCCAGTCCCTGGCGACGTTGTGGTACACGCCGAGCCAGGCACCCGCCACCTGCTTGCTGGCGCGATAGGGCTGCGAGAAATCGCGCACGAGGTAGTCCTCGGGCACGCCGTAGCCACGGCGCGACAGGAGCCGCAGCGCTTCGTCGTACAGAGATGGCGCCGCGAGCGCGCGTTGCAGGCTCTTCAGGGAAGCCTCGTCGCGCTGGTGGACCGCCAGGTAGTCGGCATTCTTGTTGCCGAGCTGGAACTCGAGCAGTCGGTACTGGACCGACTGGAAACCGGATGCGCGCCCGAGCGAATTGCGGAACGAGGAGTAGTCCGCCGGCGTCATCGTCGACACCACATCCCACACGGCGAGCAGCTGGGTCTGGATGCGCCCGATGCGGGCGAATGTCTTGAACGACGAGTCGAGGTCGTCCTTGCGCACGCACGCGAGCACGCCCGCCAGCTCGTGGAGCATGAGCCGGATCCAGAGCTCGGAGACCTGGTGCACGATGATGAACAGCATCTCGTCGTGCTCGCGCGAGTTCGGGTGCTGCGCGTCGAGCAGCTTGCCGAGGCCCAGGTAGCCGCCATAGGACTGCGCGATGGCGAGGCCGAGGTGCACCTGCTCGTCGGAGAGGTCGACGCGCTCGCTCGGCGCGAAAGGACAGGTCGGTGGCAGTTCAGTCGCCATCGTCGAGCATCCAGGCCGGGACCTGTCGCCAGCCCGCGGTGAGCTCCCGGTCGAGCCGCCGCCAGTCGGGCTCGAGCCTCGCCACGAGATGCCAGAAACGGGAAGAATGGTTCATGTGTTGCGTGTGGGCGAGCTCGTGCAGCAGCAGGTAACGTACGACGGCCGGGCGCTGGAAGGCGAGGCAGGCGTTGAGGCTGATCGTACCGCGGGTGGAGCAGCTCCCCCAACGCGTCCGCTGGCGACGCACCGCGAAGCACCGGAACCCGAGGCCGGTCTCGTCCGCCAGCGCCGCGAGCCAGGGCCCGAGCCGCAGCGTTGCCCGCGCCCTGACCCACGCGCGCAGCAGCTGCCGCAGCCCGGCGTCGGTGGGCGCACCGCGGACTTCGAGCCCGTCCGGTGCAACCTGCACCAGCCGGGGCCGGCCAGCGCCCGGCAAGGCCTGCAAGGACCAGTCCTCACCGAAGGCGGCCAAGCCGAGCCTCGCCGGGGGAAAGGTGGCGGGTACCGGGCGCTCGTGCTGGGCGCGTTGCCGGCGCGCCTCGATCCAGTCACGGTGGTGCGCAATGAAATCACTCACCACCCGCTCCGACGTGCGTGGCGGCACCACGACCTCCGCGCGACCCGAGCGGAACACGCGCACGGCCAGGCGCCGCGCCCGCCGGCTGTGGCGAACGGTCAAGGGCGCAAGCTGCGTGGCGGTCACATCGGTCATGCGGGGCGGCTGCCATGATATCAGCCGATCGGCTAGCATGACTGCGTGGCGTCGATCCTCGAAGTCCGCAATCTCGTCAAGTTGTATCCACGGGTGACAGCCGTCGACAACGTCTCCTTCGAGGTCGAGGAAGGCTGCTGTTTCGGCCTGCTCGGCCCAAACGGCGCCGGCAAGACGACCGCCGTCGAGATCATGGAAGGGATACTCGCGGCCTCTTCCGGTGAGGTCCGATACCAGGGTGCGCCGCTCGGTGCCCGGTTCCGCAGCGAGGCGGGCATCCTCTTCCAGAAGACCGCCCTGCAGGACTTCCTCACGGTCCGCCAGACGCTGCAGCTGTTTCGCGACCTGTATCCGCGGGGTTACGACATCGACGAACTGCTGCAGATGTGCTCGCTGCAGAAGCTCGCCGATCGCGACAACCGCAAGCTCTCGGGTGGCCAGCAGCAGCGGCTGCTGCTCGCGGTGGCGCTCGTCAACGACCCGGCCATCCTGTTCCTCGACGAACCCACCACCGGCTTCGATCCGCAGGCGCGCCGCAACTTCTGGAAGCTGATCGAAGCGGTGAAGGCGCGCCGCCGCACGATCATCCTGACGACCCACTACATGGAAGAGGCGCAGCGGCTGTGCGATGACATCGCGATCATGGACCGCGGCCGCATCATCGCCCGCGGGCCACCGCGCCGCCTGCTCGCCGAACATTTCGCCGATGTGCTGATCGAGCTGCCGCGCGACGATTTCCCGGCGAGCGCGCGCAACCTGCCCCTGCGGCTGATCGAGGGTGCCGACCGGGTGGAGATCACGACCAACGACCTCGAGGGTACGCTCAAGGTGCTGCTCGCGGCGCAGGTGCCGCTGCGCAACCTGCGGATCCGCCCGCCAAACCTCGAAGACCTGTTCCTCGAGCTCACCGGCAAGGAGCTGCGGCCATGATGCGCCGGCTGCTCGCCGTCTGGCACGCGCGCAACCTCGAATTCCTGCGCGACCGGGGCGCACTGGTCTTTTCCCTGCTGCTGCCGCTGGCGCTGGTCGTCGGCATGAGCTTCGTGTTCGGCGGCCCGGAGCGCGCCGTGTTCAAGATCGCGGTCCTCACCGACGACCTCGGCAGCGTGCAGCATCCCTTCATGACCGAGCGGTACGTCGATTTCGTGCCGGTCGACGACCTTGCGGCCGCGAGCCGCAAGGTGGCGCGCCACCAGTTCGACCTGCTGATCGACTTCCAGCCGTCGGCCACGCATTACTGGGTCAACACCGATTCACCCAAGGGCTACGTCGCGGAGCGCCTGCTGCTGCAGTCGGACCCGCAGGCGGTGCGCCAGCCCGTCAGCGGCCAGGCGGTGCGCTATGTCGACTGGCTGTTTCCCGGCATCCTCGGCATGAACATGATGTTCAACTGCCTGTTTGGCGTCGGCTATGTGGTGCTCCGCTACCGCAAGAACGGCTTCCTGAAGCGCCTCCATGCGACACCGATCACCGCGTTCGAGTTCCTCGCCGCCCAGGTGCTCTCGCGCCTCGCCCTGATCCTCACCGTGACCACGATCCTCTATGTCGGGGTCGGCCTCGTGATCGGCTTTCACTCCGCCGGCAACCCCGCGCTGCTCTTCCTGATCGCCACGCTCGGCGCGCTCTCGCTGATCGCACTCGGGCTGACGATCGCGGCGCGCTTCTCGAGCGACGAACTCGTCGGCGGGCTGCTCAATACGCTCACCTGGCCGATGATGCTGCTCTCGGGGGTGTGGTTCTCGCTCGAAGGCTCGCCGGACTGGATCCGCTTCGTGGCGCAGGTCTTCCCGCTGACCCACATCCTCGATGCCGCCCGCGCCGTGATGATCGATGGCGCCGGGGCGGCCGCCGTCGCGCCACAACTCGCGTACCTCGCGGTCACCACGCTGGCGTTCCTCGCCTTCGGCGCGTGGTCATTCAAGTGGCGGGCCGACTAGCTGCCGATGCGCTTCTACAGCGACAACAACGCGACCGTGTGCCCGGAGCTGCTCGCCGCGATCCACGCAGCCAACGGCGCCGCCACCAGCGGCTATGGCGACGACCCCTGGACACGGGCGCTCGACGAAGCCTTCGGGCGCTTCTTCGCGACGCGCGTCGCCGTGTTCCCGGTCACCACCGGCACCGCGGCCAATGCGCTCGCGCTCGCCACGCTCGTGCCACCCTACGGGGCGGTGTATGCGCACGAGGAAGCGCACGTGCTGCGGGACGAATGCGGCGCGGCCGAGTTCTACGGCGGTGGACTGCGGCTCGTCCCGTTGCAGGGTGCGGGCGCGAAGATCGATGCGGCGACGCTTGCGCAGGCGCTCGACTCGATGCCGGTCTCGGTCCACACGGTGCAGCCCACGGCGGTCACGATCACCCAGGCCACCGAACTGGGTCGTGTCTATCGGCCCGCCGAGGTCGAGGCCATCGCCACCCTGGCGCACGAGCGCCAGCTCTTCGTGCACATGGATGGGGCGCGTTTCGCCAATGCGCTGGTGACGCTTGGCTGCCACCCGGCAGCCACGACCTGGCAGGCGGGCGTGGACGTACTCTCCTTCGGCGCGACCAAGAACGGCGGGCTCGCCGCCGAAGCGGTCGTGTTCTTCCGCCCCGAACTCGTCCGCGATTTCGAACTGCGGCGCAAGCGCGCCGGGCACCTGCTCTCCAAGTCACGCTACTGCTCTGCCCAGCTGCTCGCCTATGTGGCCGACGACGTCTGGCGCCGCAACGCCGCGCGCGCCAACGACGCGGCGCGGCAGATCGGCACCGCATGCGGGACGGCGCTCATGGAACCGGTCGAGGCGAACGAGGTCTTCGCGCGCCTCGGCGAACCCGGCAAGGCACGGCTGCGCGCGCTGGGTTTCGAGTTCTACGACTGGGGGGCAAGCGGTTGCGGTGAGGCGCGGCTCGTGGCTTCCTGGGACCAGGACCCTGCCGAGGTCGACGCGCTCTGTGCGGCGCTCAGGTCCCTGTGACGCGGGGCCAGTCGCCGAAGGGAAATGGCACCTCTTCGCTGGCGAAGGTCTGGAAGGCGACCACCTGCGCCGTGTAGTGCGCCAGCCCCGCGCCGAAGCGCCGCAGGTCATCGTTCGCCGAACCGTTGACGAGCCGCACCACCAGTTGCACGACAGCGGTGATGCCGAGCACCCAGCACACCACCCAGAAGGCGAAGGCAAGCACGATCATCTGCAGGATGCGGGTACCCATCTCGAACACCTTGGGCTTGCAGGCTGCGACAGCCGTGGCCACAGTATAATTCGCCGGCAGTAGCCAGGTGGGTGCATGGACAGGACCGGTGATCGCCGCCAGTGGCAGCCCCCAGGGGGCGCTTCGCGTACCGCCGCCGTGCTCGTTGCAACAGTCGTGGCGGTCGTGGCGGTCGTCCTCCTGGCGCGACCGGGGCCGGCCCCCGAACTGAAGGCAGGCATCGTGCTCGCGAGTCCGCAAGCCCTGCCGCGGTTCTCGCTGCAGGATGAGCGGGGCGAACCATTCGGCCGCGAGGCACTGGAAGGCCGCTGGAGCCTCGTGTTCACCGGCTTCACGCACTGCCCGGACGCCTGCCCGACCACCCTCGCGCTGTTCGCGCAGCTGCGCCAGCGCGTGCCGCGCGGCGACTTGCAGTTCATGTTCCTGAGCGTCGATCCCGAGCGCGACACCCCGCAGAGGATGGCGAGCTACCTGCGGCCCATCCGGTCCGGCCTGTTGGGCGCGACGGGGTCGCGGCAACAGGTCGAGCGGCTCACGACCTCGATGGGCCTCGCGCAGGTGCGCAATCCGGGCAGCGGCGGCGAGTACCTGGTCGATCATGCCACCGCGCTGGTGCTGATCGACCCCCGGGCGCGAATTGCCGGCTACTTCAGGGCGCCGCACGACGCCGCGGCGCTCGCGGCCGACCTCGAAGCCCTGCCGAAAGGCGGCTGACGCGCCGTCAGCCTTCGAGCTCGATGTCGGCGTGGACCCATGCGCGCGTGAAGCGTTCGCTGACCTCCCGCGCTTCGGCCTGCCTGCCCTGCGCCTGCAGCGCCCGCGCCAGCCCGTGAAGCGACCAGCCGTTGTCCGGGTTGCGCTGCAGTTCCTCGCGATAGGCACGCTCGGCGTCAGCCGGCCGCTTCGCCTCGAGCAGTACTTCGCCGAGCATCTGGCGCGCCGGCCAGTGCCAGCCGGGCGGTTCATCGTACGGCAGCGTGTCTTCGGTCCTGATGGCCTCCTCGATCGCCGCCACGGCCGCATCGTAGTCCCCGGCCGCGCGCGCCAGTCCCGCGGCCACGAAGCGTTCGCCGATGCGCACGCCACCGATCAGCGAGTAACGGTCCCAGGACAACAACTTCTCGATGGCCGGGCTCGTCGTGGCCGGCACGAGCGCCGCATGGAATTTCCTGGCATCCTCACTGCGACCCTGCCCGAGCGCCGCCATGCCCTGCGCGTAGTTCCAGATCGCCTGCATGTACGGCAGATCGTCGTCAGGCCGCGGCGTGGCAACCACCTCGTCCCAGCGCGCGAAGCGCACGCGCGCGAACAGCTGGGTCAGGGCAAAGTTCTGCATCGCCTCGAAACCGGGCGTACGCAGCAGCTCCGGGTCGCTGGTCTTCTCGCCGGTCGTGCGCGCCGCATCGAGCGCGACCTGGCTGGCGCCCTCCATGGTGGCCGCGAACCACAGGAAGTGGTGATTGTGTGGCACATAGCCGAGCGGATAGACACCCGGTCCCGGCTTGCAGATCGCGAGGTAGTTGTCGTCCGCCGCGATGGCCTTCTGGTTGGCGAGCACGGCGTCGTGGTAACGCCCGACCCGGGCATAGATGTGGGCGGGCATGTGCACGAGGTGCCCGGAGCCCGGCAGCAGCTCGCGCAGGGTGTCGGCCGCCAGCACGCCCTTCTCCGGGTTAGGAGAGGACTCGACCGCGTGCACGTAGAGGTGCAATGCGCCCGCGTGCCGGGGATTGCGTTCGATCACCGATTCGAGTTGCGAGACGACTTCGGCCGTGTGGCCCCTGGGCTCGCCCTTGCCATCCCAGTAGTCCCAGGGCTGCAGGTCCATCATCGCTTCGGCATACATCGTCGCGGCATCGAGGTCATCGGGAAAACGGGCCGCGAGCTTGCCCATCGCCTCCGCATAGGCTGCGTCGAGCGGCCGCCGGTCCTGCGGCGGCTCGGCGGCGTAGCGGGCCGCGAGCGCCTCGATGAAGGCCCGTTCCCTGTCGCTGGCGCGCTGCGCCGCAGCCTGCGCCCGCTGCAACCGGTCCCAGGCCTTCGCATGGTTGGCCGGGTCCATCAGTGAATTGACGTGCGGGCCGAGCACCAGCGAAGCGCCCCACCAGCACATGGCGCATGCCGGATCGAGCTCGGCAGCCTTCAGGAACGAGCGCTCGGCGGCATCGTGGTTGAAGCCATAGGTCATCGCGAGGCCCTGGTCGAACCAGCGCTGCACTTCCTTGCCGCTGGAAGTGATCGGCATACTGTAGTCGCCGAGCCCTTCGAGCAGCGTCGCCCCGACGGGTGCCACATCCGCGGGGGGTACCACGGCCTCTTGCCGCACGAAGAAAAGCCAATAGCCCGATACCGCAACGATGGCGACGACCAATGCCGGCACGATGCGCTTGCCCATTCCTGCCCCCGCTCGAGTTTTGTCAGCCCGGCCGCTTCTTTACCCTGATTCCGGCCATTGCGCAATGCGGCACAAGCGATGCGAATCAACCGGCGGTGATCGTGGCCAGCAAGCGCCTCGCGACACCGAAATCCGGTGCGAGCAGCAACGCCCGCTCGAGCGCATTGCGCGCCGCGGCCCCATCGCCCCGCACGAGCTCGCCGCGCGCCAGCTGCAGGTAGGCGTCCGGCGCGCCCCAGGCCGGCGTCGGTGCGACGCCCTGCCGCTCCGTTTCAAAGGCGTCCACGGCCTTCTGCAGCCGACCGATGTCCCGGTCGCGCTCGCCCTCTGCCAGGGCCGCCAGCAACAACACGCGTGGATTGCGCGGCTCGAGCATGCGGGCACGCTCGAGCTGAGCGGTACGGCGCGGCGCCAGCAGCGGCACCTTCCAGGCCTTCATGTCCATGACCAGGGACTGGCAAGCCGATTGCAGCGCGAGTGCATCCGCGAAATCGCGCCGGGCCGCGTTCGCAGCGTCGAGATGGTCGATGCAGGCTTCGGCGGCGGCCCGTGCCGCGCCGTCGTCATGGCCGCGCGCGAGGAGCGCGACCCGGTACTCGCCGAGGCCGAGATAGTAGGCACGCAGGGCGTCGTCGCGCGCACCAACCTCGAGGGAAGCCACCACGCCGCGCAACGCGCGTACATCCTCGGTGTACCACGCGTACTCGATGCGCCCTTCAATATCGCCCCATTCCGCGGCCGCCAGCGGAGCGCAGGAAAAGAGGATCGGGACAATGACCGGCAGGCTGCGACGGAACATCGGATGTCGTGATGGTTGGCTAGAATGCGCAAGCGACCGTGGACAAACATAGCACACACCCTCCGCAGCTGATCGACATCGGCGCGAACCTGACCCACGACAGTTTCGACATCGACCGCGATGCCGTGATCGCGCGCGCGCGCGCGGCGGGCGTCACGCAAATGCTTGTCACCGGCGCGAGCGTCGCGGGCAGCGCCAGCGCCACCGGGCTCGCGCGCGCCCTGCCGGGCCAGCTGTTTGCCACCGCCGGCATCCATCCGCACCATGCGAGCGAGTTCGATGCGCCCGCCGCGGCAAGGCTGGCGGAGCTCGCGCGGGCGGCCGAAGTCGTCGCCATCGGTGAATGCGGCCTCGACTACCACCGCGATTACTCGCCCCGCGACGCGCAACGCCGCGCCTTCGAACGGCAACTCGCGCTCGCGGCACAGGTGGGCAAGCCGGTTTTCCTGCACCAGCGCGATGCGCACGAGGACTTCATCGCGATACTGCGCGAGCATCGCGCCTCACTGCGCGGCGGTGTCGCGCACTGCTTCACCGGGCAGCGCACCGAGCTCGAGTGCTACCTCGGGCTCGACCTCGCCATTGGCATGACAGGCTGGATTTGCGACGAGCGGCGCGGCCGGCACCTCCCGGCGCTGATGCCGATCATCCCGCGCGGGCGCCTGATGATCGAAACGGACGCGCCCTACCTGTTGCCGCGGGACCTGTCGCCAAGACCGGCCTCGCGGCGCAACGAGCCGATGCACCTGCCGCATGTCGCGGGTGTCGTCGCGCAGGCGCGCGGCGAGTCGCTCGCGGAGCTGGCCGCGCATACCACGCGGGCGGCACGCGACCTGTTCGGATTACCAGACAACGGCGAACGGCCGGCTGCCGGGGCCTGACGGTCCGGCCGCGCTGGGCGCGGGCGCGCCCCGGTCGCCGCCGGCTGCCCGGGTTCCGTCAGATGGGCCGGGGTTTTCCGAGCGGGCTCGGCAGGGCGGCCGATTGCAGCGCGGCCCAGCCCGCACGGTAGTGCGCCAGCACCGACTCGAACATCCCGCGATCCGCGGCCGGGAAATCCGCGCGCAGCGCGTCGACCGGCACGGTCCATTTCGGCAGGCCTTTCGGGAAGCGCGCACGCCGCGTGAACACGATGCGCCCTTCCACCGGCACCTCGCCGGCGACGGCCTTGACCGCGGCGATCCGGTCATAGAGGCCGCCCTGGGGATTGGCGAAGGTGTGGCGCGACGGCCCGTTCATCACGGTCCAGTCGGTCATCTGGTCGCCGCCAAAGATGTTGCCGACGACGTCGCGCAGGTCGACGACCAGCACGCCGCGCGAAGTGAGCACGAGGAAGTCGATGTGGTACGTGCCGCCGTTGCCGTCCGGCACGAGTATGTCCTCGAGGTGCTCGAAGCCCGTCGCCGTGATCGCATGGACCAGGCGGCGGCGCGCGCGCCGCTGCCGCCACCAGCGCCAGGCCCAGGACACCAGCAGGCCGACGACCACGCCACCGAGCACCAGCCCGACGAGTACCGGGGTTGCGGGCAGGTGATTCATCGCCCTGCCCCGCTGCCGCCTGCATCCGCCGCGAGCGCCGCCCGCAGCGCCGCGAGCTTCGGTGCGATTTCCACTTTCGACGAAGGGCGCTCGTACAAGCGCGCGAGCGACCCGGGAACCGGGACTGCGCGCCCGATCAACGGTTCGACGATCTCGCGGAACTTCGCCGGGTGCGCGGTGGCAGCGATCACCCAGGCGCCGGCCGCCCTGCGTGCCGCGGGCATTCGCGCCATCACCTCTGCCGCGGTGGCCGTGTGGGGGCACCAGATCCTGCCGTACGCGGCGTAGTCCGCGGCGATGCGCCGGCGGATCGCCCCGTCATCGACGACCTCCGCGGAAACCGCCGCCTGCAGGGCCGGTAACCCGGGGTACAGCGACTTGAGTCTTTCCATGTTGCTCGGGTCGCCCACATCCATTGCCGAAGCGAGCGTAGCGATACTGCGCCTGGGTTGCCACGGTTTGCCCGCAAGGAAGTCCGGCACCGTGCGGTTGGCATTGTGCGCGAGCACGATGTGGTCGATCGGCAGCCCGAGATGGCGAGCCCAGACGCAGGCGAGCGCATTGCCGAGGTTGCCGCTCGGGATCACGAACGAGGCCGGGCGCCCGTCCCGGCGCCAGACGGCCAGGGCGGTGGCCGCATGGTAGGCCGCCTGCGGCAGCAGGCGACCGAGGTTGATGCTGTTGGCCGACGAAAGCTCATGCCGGGCGCGAAGCACCGGGTCCTGGAAGGCCGCCTTCACGAGCTGCTGGCAGTCGTCGAAGCTGCCCTGCACCGCGAAGGACTGCACGTTGTCGCCCCAGCAGGTGAGTTGCTGCTCCTGCGCGGGCGATACCAGGCCCTTCGGGAACAGCACCGCGACGCGAATGCCGGGCCGGCGATGGAAGGCAGCCGCGACTGCACCGCCGGTGTCACCGGAAGTGGCGACCAGGATTTCGAGCGGCTTTGCGCCCGCCGGCCGCAGCCGGGCCAGCGACGCTGCCAGAAAGCGTGCGCCGAAATCCTTGAATGCCGCGGTCGGGCCGTGGAAGAGTTCGAGCACGGCATAACCGGCGCCCGGTACATCGACCAGCGGTGCCGGGAAGTTGCAGGCCTCCACGGTGATCTCGTCCATCGCGGTCGCGAGCACGTCCTCGGCCGCAAACGGGGTGATCAGCGTGCGCGCGACGTCGGCGAGCGACCGGCATGCGGCAAAGTCCGCGACTTCGAAACGCGGCCAGCTCGCCGGGACATAGAGGCCGCCATCGGGCGCCAGTCCCGCGAGCAGTGCGCCCGAAAATGACACGGCGGAGCCCCCGCCACGGGTACTCAGGTACTGCATGTCCGTCAGCTGGCCTCGACGCGCGCGCCGCGGGCCTCGATGTCGACGACCCAATGATCGGTGTCGATCCCGCGCGCCGCGAAGGCATCGACCATCGCGCCGCGCACCGCCTGCGCGGTCGCCGAGCGGCTCCACGCGAACAGCGTCGGGCCCGCGCCCGAGATCGAGCAGCCGAGTGCCCCTGCCGCCATTGCGGCGGCGCGTACCTGCGCAAAGCCCGGGATCAGCGCCTGGCGCTGCGGCTCGATCACCACGTCCTCGAAGGAGGCGCGCACGAGGTCCAGGTCGCTGGTGTAGCAACCGGATATGAACCCGGCCAGGTTGGCGGTCTGCCAGACGAAGTCCGACAGCGCCACGCTCTTGTTGAGGATCGCCCGCGCTTCCCGCGTGCCGAGGAACATGTGGGGATGCACGATCACGGCCTGCACGCCCTGTGGCACCGGTATCTGCTTGACCCGCGGATGGTCGATGCCGACGGTCAGCACCAGTCCGCCGTACAGCGACGGCGCAATGTTGTCGACGTGCAGGGCGCCGCTCGCCACCGCTTCGCCCTGCATCGCGAATTTCAGGAGCTCGAGGTTCGGCAGCGGGGTGTCGAGCACGGCGTTCGCGGCGACCACGGCGCCGACCGCCGACGCCGCCGAGCCCCCGAGGCCCGAGCCGAGCGGAATGCCCTTCTCGATCGTCATCTCGAGGCCGAAGCCGGGCGCGAGCGCCTCGTGCATCGCGAGCAGGGCGCGGCCGGCGGTATTGCGCGCGGCCTCCAGTGGCAGGTCGGCCGCGACCCCGCTGATCGCCCGGATCGACACGCCGGCCGACGCCGTGCGACGCACCGTGACGCGATCGCCGAGCGCCCCGACGCTGAACCCGAGGATGTCGAAGCCGATCGCGACGTTGCCCACCGAGGCGGGTGCGAAGGCGGTCGCCTGCCGCGCGCTCACAGCCGCGCCCCGAGATAGGCCGAAAGGCGCAACAGGTCCGCGAACACGCCGCCCGCGGTGACCTCGGGCCCCGCGCCCGGCCCCTGCACGATCAGCGGATTGGCGCTGTAGCGCGCGGTGGCGAAGCGCACGATGTTGTCGGTGAGCGCGAT